>JBJTAA010000082.1:0-13653 GCA_046090525.1 Planctomycetota bacterium | reverse complement strand
CGGCCCGGCACGCCGTCGCTCGTCGACCTGCCGCCGGACCTGCCGGTCGATCCCTATGCCGATCTCCCGCCGCCGGAGCCCCGGGAGTTCACGATCGGCGATGTCCAGCTGCGGGCCGTGAACGTCTGCCGGCGGTGCGTCGTGCCCACCCGCGACAGCCGCACGGGTGCCGAGACGGCCCACTTCCGCGACGCCTTCGAGGCCCGCCGACATCGCGGCCTCCGGCCCGACGTGGACGCCTCCGCCTGGAGCCACCGCTACCGGCTCGCGGTCAACACGGCGGGCTCAGGGGCCGGGCGCCTCCACGAGGGTGCGCCGATCGCAGTCGCCTGAACCGCCGAACCGGAGACCTGGCAGGCAATCCCGTTGGGCACGGTGGTCGCCCCCACTGTGGCGCAGACTTGCAGTCTGCCGACCGCGAGTCGAAGTCTCCACGACCGCCCGTGGAACCAGCCCGCATTGCCTAAGTTGCAAACCTGGGCCCACTTTTTCGGAGTCACTGCGGGCGCGCAGCGAACGTCCGCAGCCGTGGTGCGGGGCACCCCCGAATCATGGAGCACCGGAGCGCACCCGAAATCAGAACGCCCGGGCGACGTCGAGACCGCGGGGCAGTCTCGACGCGGCCAGCTGCCGCATGGCGATGACCGGGGCCTCGATCCTCGTCGGCCGGGTCGGCTCGGTCCGCCGGCTGCGGTCGGCCTCGAGGGTGGCAAAGGCCGCTACTTTCTCCGCAGCGTTTGCCGGGGCGACAACCCGCGGCATGACGACGGGGCGAGCCGCGGGCTGCGGCCGAGCCGGCGAGGGGGCTGCGGCTGCGGCGACGGTTGCGGTGATCGTCGTCACGGGCATGGCGGCCGCGGAAGCGACGAGCGGCCGAATGATTCCGGACGTCGCGGCCGACCCGGCGGCCCGTGAGGCCGGAGCTTGGGCCGTGAGCGGCGGCGGCTGCTGCGATGTGCTGCGGAGGGCATCGACGACCCGATCGCGGACGCCCTGTGCCTTGGGATTTGGAACCGCACTGAGCATCAGCGCGACCACGCCGGCCACGTGGGGTGCGGCCATCGATGTGCCGTCCTCAGACGCGAAGGTACCGGCCGAGGTCACTTGCCCGCCCGGGAAGCCGGCGGGAACCGTCGACGTGACATTCTCGCCCGGAGCGACGACGTGCTTCAGGGCCGGGGAAAAGCCGGCATATGATGAGAACTCGGCAAGTTGCAGCCGGTCATTAACGGCGCCGACGGAGATCACGCCGGCACTATTCGCCAGAGAAGCAGGAAACGACGGCGAGAACTCTCGGTCATTTCCTGCTGCGACGACGACAACCGATCCGCGAGAGGTGGCAAATGCAACAGCGTCGGAAACTTCTCTCGAAGGAAACTCACCCAAACTCATGTTGATGACATGGGCTCCGTTTGTCGTAGCGTAACGAATTGCCGCAGCCAAAACGGATGGATAACCCATGAACTCGTGTGTTCGAACCGGCATGATCCTCGCATCAGTTGCGACACCCCTGGGCCCGAACTGTGAGCCGATCGCGGCGATCGTTCCCGCCACGTGCGTGCCGTGGCCGTCGTCATCCATCGGGTCATTGTCGTTTCCATAGAAATCCCAGCCTCGTACGTCGTCGACGAAGCCGTTGTTGTCGTTATCGATCCCGTCGCCCGGGATTTCCCGGGCATTGACCCAGATCTTGTCCCGCAGGCTCGGGTGGTTGTAATCCACGCCCGTGTCCACCACGGCCACGACGATGCCTTGGCCCGTGTAGCCCTGGGCCCAGACCTCAGGGGCCCGCACCATGTCGTTGCCCCAGTTCACGCCTCCCAACTGGGGCACCTCCGGAAACGCTGTCGTGCCGCCGATCACCTTGGAAACCGCCGCCGCCGCGTTGACGATGCCCCAGCCGTAGGTGTGGGTGAACGTGGCATCGGTGAACGGCGGCCCCGGCGTCGGCCCGGGCTGGCCACTGCCCTCGATCGTCACGATGAAGGGCGTTACGGCCGGGATGTCGAGGGACCGGGCGCGGGCGGTGATCGCGAAGGTCTCATCGCGATCGGGGCCGCTACCGGCGGTCGTCGTGATCCGAAACTCGCGCACCCGCTGGCCCGGCTGGAACATGACCGGCACGTTCCGCAGGCCGGCGTAGTCCCCTGGCGTGCCCGCGGAGCGGTCTTCCGTGCTGATGAAGAAAACCTCCTGGCGTGTCGCCGGCGATGAGAGCTCGAGCCGGAAGGGGTTGGAGGCGTTTCGGGCGACGCGAGCCGGGCCCGTCAGGGAGGCCGTGTAACTGTCGTCGTCTACGAGCGTGATCGCCGCGCTCCGCGAACCCAGCGTGTGCCCGCGGATGGCGCCGAGCATGAACTGAAACGTCTCGTTCCCCTCGCGGGCTGTGTCGTTGCGTGGCGTGAACGTGATCGGCAGCGACGTCGTGCCGGCTGGAAATACGAATGAGCCGGCCGTGCGGAGGAGTTGTGAGCCGATCGAGAGCCCATAGTCGGCTCCGTTCCGCGCTGAGCCCACGATGGAATACGGAACCGTCAGTGGTCGCGGCAGCGGTTCCGAGAGCGTGGCGAGCAGCGTGACAGGTGAGCCGGCCTCATAGACTTCGGCCGGCCCTGTGATGCTGACGACGGCTGGGCAATCCCGCCGCTCAAGAGCCTCGATCGAAAACCGTCGCTCTTGCCGCCGAGCAAGGGCAGATGTGCGGCGAACAGCCATGGGGCATGCTCCGGTGCCAGCGGGAGGCGTGGGAATGGCCCACCTGAGTGAGTGAGCCTAAGCCGGAGTTCGGCAGCCCGCAACGAACCGGATCACTGGGCTGCCACGGGCAGCGGTTTTTCCGGATTTTGGGGCCCCAGTCAGGGCTGGAGAGAGGCGCCAGCCGCACTTGGATTACGGCGCCGGGACGGCCACGCTCACGCCCGTGGTGTTGGTGACGTCGCCGGCCACGGTGCCGGGTGTACCTTGCACGAGAAACTGCTCGGAGATAGTGAAAAAGCCTGTGGAAGCGCCCTGGAGCACGATCGCGGCGTTGAAGCCAGGTTCCACCGCCGACTCGAGAGATGCCAGTTCGATGTCGAGCACGGCGTCGTCATTGCTCGCGAAGGCCGGCAGCGTATCGGAGAGCGAGGAGAGACTGTTGCCCGTACCTGCGATTGCCACCAGCGAGGCAGCGTTATTGGCTTGGGTCTCGAAGGCGACCCCGCCGGCCTCCTCGACCTGCAGGTCGATAAACCTGACTTGGCTGTTGACGTTGCTGGCAATCAAGACGCCTCGCTGCAGCGGCGCCACGATGCTTGCCCGACCGATGTTGACGTTGGTGTCGATCATCGACTGGGTCATGATCGGTGCGGCGAACTGGGAGTTTGTGTCGGTAATGGAGTATGCAACCGAAACTACCTGATTGGTCGCTATCGGTGTTTGCAGCGTGTCACTCGTCCGGTTGATGTTGATCGTGCCGCCACTCGTGTTCTCGATGCGGATGCTTGCGTCGCTGGCTTCCTCGGTCTTGATCATTCCCTGGAAGTCGATGTCGGCGGCACCCCCATCGACGATGAGGCCAGAGTTCATGTTCTCCAGTGACATGTTGAACAGATTGATCTCAGCCCCGGCAGCGACGTTGGTGAGCACGACTCCCGACCCACCGGTTGTGTTGGTGCTCACCATCTGCACGTCATTGACGTTGACGGCGCCTGTCACCGAGTTGCCTGCTGCGATCCCGACCGCTGCGTTCTGGATGCGGAAATGGTCGACGACAACGCCGTTCCGGAGCGTGATCGCCGTGCCGGCGCTCGTGAGCACCGGCCGGGCATTGGTGGGTGTACTGAAGAACTGGCGAGGCCCGCAGTTGACTGTGTTCAACTCGAGCGTCGAACCTTGCCCAACGAGGATCTGATCGTTGGCCTGGAACTGCCAGGCGCTCTCGTAAGGCTGAGTGGCGCTCGCTCCCACGTGTACGTACACGATGTCGTAGGGCTGGGTCGCCCGCGTCTGGGCGGCTGCGAGCGTTTGCACGGGTGCCTCGGCCGTCCCGCTCCCGCCCAAGGCCGCGGTGTTGTCGACGTGGATCACGTTCCAGGGTTGGTTCGTAACTGGATTGACCGCCACGATCGGAGTCTGATGGGCCCGCACGATGTGCTCGTTGCGCATCATCGGCTGCTCGACCTGGTCGGGCACGTTGCGGCGGCGGCTGCCGCCCATGCGGTAGGTGAGCCTGGCGAAGCCGGTCCAGTCGAAGTAGGAATCGTTATTGGCTTGGAGCGAAAAGTCCCAGTTCTCGAGCAAGGTCAAGTCGAGCCGCGTATACACGCCGCCGAACCAGGGCACCACGTCCTGGCCAATCTGTGAACCCTGCCACCAGTCATATCGAGCGTTGCCGTAGGCGTAGCCGCCCACGCTGACCATGCCCGCCCAGTCGGCAAGCCCTGGGATGTAGGCGCCGACCTCGAGATCAGTGCCGGCCAAGGCGGCATCGAGACCGTACTGACAGAGGAGGTAGTTTGCGGCGAACGGAGATCCGGGGGCTCCGACGGTGTAGGCCGTGGTTCCGACAGGGATATATCCATTGGAGCGGATGTTACCGTAGTCGGTGAGCCACTCACCGGAGATACCCACCTGGTTGTAGGCGTGACCGAACTGGCCGTATTCCGAGGTGCCGATCGCGCCGCCGGTGGGGTACTGGTTCATGTCGCCGTCGTAGTCCCAGTAGACACCGATGCCAAGGAGCGTGCCGCCGATGAACTGCTTGCGGACGGCACCGACGTTGGAGAAGAAGCCGCCGTGTACGGAAAGGTGTCCGCGCAGGTCGGCAGCCCAAAAGCCGCCGAGGTCGTCCTCGGCGTAGGGGATGAAGCCGCCGAGCGTCATGTACGAGCCGTTATAGCCGAGGCCCCTGTCGGCACCGTTGATGCCGTAGTAGAGCCAGCCGGGAAACTCGCCATCTGGCATGGCAAGTCCCTGCGCAGCCCGGCCGATGAGTCCGTCCGGAGCCGGCATCGCCGTCTGGCCGAGTTGGCCCCGGGCGCCCGTCGCCACGCAGGCCAGGATCACTGCCATCAGAAGAGCTTGGCGTTTCATGGAGGCGGTCATGCGTAGCAGTTGAGGGTTCTGAGCCGGTGAGTGAGCCCTGCACGATCATCGGGCCATCGCTCAACGCGGTGGTATCGGAACCGACGGACTCGGTGGCGGCACGGTTGTAATCGGGCCGACGGGATCAGGCAGAAATCGGAGGAGATAGGCCGTGAGGCCGGGCGTTCCCGGATCTTCTTCGACCGTAGCGCCAAAGTTGAATGCCCCTAGCTGGGCCGCGTTCGACGTGTTCGCGACACCGATCGGCTGCCGCGTGAACGGATCCGGCACGTCCGTGGTCTCGAGGAGAATGTCCGGACTGGTCGGGCCGGAAGTGATCCGATTGGCTTCGAGGTTGACATTCGTGAACGTCGGGGGCGGAGGGTCGGCGGCAGCGTCGTGATTGGCCGTCACGAAGATTCCGATGCCAGTGGCCGAAATCACATTGTTCGTTGCGATCAGGTTCGACCGTTCGCCGCTTACCGGTGTTCCGGTGACAGATATGCCGGTGCCGACGCCGCTGATCGTGCTGTTGCGAATCCGCACGCGTGAATCGTCGGTCATCGCCAGCCCGAACGCACCGGCATTCTGGATCGTCGTGCCCCGGCTGGCCGGATTGGCGGGATCACGCCCGATGTCGACGTTGCTGTCGTTCGCGACCACGCCGCCGCCCACAGTGTTTTGGATCCGCGAATCGAAGATCTGTACCACGCCGCCGACCGCCGGGTCCGTCGGATCGATGAAGTTCACATTCTCTGCCAACACGCCTGCTCCCGCCGCACCGTTGATCACAGATCTCAGCACGGTGACTTGGGAGTCGCGGGCGCTCGAGAACGGCAGCACGCTGCCGTTGACGTAAACTCCGTTGGCACCGGAGTTCAGAATGCTGGAGTCCTGCACGAGAACGGTGGCGGTGTCGCCGAGGATACGAAGGCCGTCGGTTCCCGAGTTGCGGATGGTCGTGCCGTCCGTCAGATACAGCCCAGCACGGGTTCCTGTCAGGAGTCCACCGAAACTGCCGGCCTGATCAATCGAAGATCGGCTGAACACCACATCTGCAGCGTTGCCAGACACCCGGACAGCCTCGGAAGCGGTCCGGGTGATCTGGGTGTTAGTGGCGCGAATCGCCGCACTCGTGCCCGAAGCCACCAGCGCCGATCCCTGGGTATCGATGATCTGTGTGCCGACGGTGGTGACCCGTGAGCCGTTGCCGGAGGCCTCGATGGCATCGCCAACGTTGCCCTCCACGGTGGTGTTCACGAGCGTCACCTCGGTGTTGGCGCCCGCTGCGTCTACGGCAGTGCCGATGGTTCCCCGGAAGGTGGTGTTGTTGACCGTGACTTTCGCTGCGGAGCCCGAGACGAGAAGCCCCGTGGATCCAACGCCGCTCAGTTGTGAGTTGCTGATCGCGATCTCGGCATTCGCTGCTGAAATCACGAAGCCATCGTTCGCCAGGCCCTCGAACCTGATCCTGTCGAAGTTGAATCGTCCCGTCGAGTTGGCGATCTCGACGCCACGCTGCGGAATGCCGGCGGGGCCCCGGATCACGATATCGGACACGGTGGCTTGGCCCGGCGCGACCAAGCCGGGGCCATCGGAAATGCCGATGGGCGAGGCTGCGATCTGAAGGTGGCTGACGACGGTTCCGTCTTGATCGACGATGATTGCAGGCCCGACCGGATTCGTGATGATCGGATACTGTCCGCCACCGTTGCCAGCGAACAGCGGCTCGGGGCCGCAGTTGAGCGTGGGCAACTGGAAGGTGCTGCCTTCCCCGATCAGGTACTGATTCGTGTTGGCGAACGTGTATCCGGTCGCGGGCGTGAGGTAGGGCGTCGTAGCACTGTTGCCGACACGGACGTAGACAATGTCAAAGGCTGCCGTGGCCGCGGATTCGGCCTGGCCCAGCGTCGTGAAGGGCGACTCGGCTGAGCCATTACCCGGTGAGGCCGAAGCGTTGTCGACATGGAACACTCGCCAAGGGGTGCCCGTGTCCGGGTTGATCGCAGCGACCGGCGCCTGGTAGGCCCGCGCAATATGTTCGTTCCGCATCATCGGCTGCTCGACCTGATCGGGGACGTTGCGGCGCCGGCTGCCGCCCATCCGGTAGGTGAGGCGGGCGAAGCCCGTCCAGTCGAAATAGCTGTCGTTGTTGGCCTGGAGGGAGAAATCCCAGTTCTCGACGAAAGTCATATCGAGCCGGGTGTAGACGCCGCCGAACCAAGGCACTGCGGATGCGCCGTTCACGAACTGGTAGCGCGTGTTGCCCAGGGCATAACCACCGACGCTGATCATGCCCGCCCAGTCGGCCAATCCCGGTATGTATGCGCCGACTTCGAGGTCGGCGCCACCGAGGGCCGCGTTGATACCGTTGACGCACAGCAGCGAGTTGCCCACGAAGGGCCCGGTCAGTTGCGCGGTGTTGCCGACCGGGATGTAGCCGTTGCTTCGCAGATTCCCGTAGTCGGTGAGCCACTCCCCGGAGATGCCCACTTGGTTGTAAACCTGGCCACCCGGAATCACGATCGGGTTGCCGAAGTTGGCGATCGTGGTGTCGGCATATTGGTTAAGATCGCCGTCGTAATCCCAGTAAACGCCCACGCCCAGCAGCGTGCCGCCGATGAACTGCTTGCGGACAGCGCCCAGGTTCGAGAAGAAGCCGCCGTACTCGGACAGGTGCCCACGTAGGTCGGCCGCCCAGAAGCCGCCCAGATCGTCCTCGGCGACCGGGACGAAGCCACCGAGTGTCATGTAGCTGCCCACGTAGCCCAGGCCGCGGTCGGCCGCGTTGAGGCCGTAGTAGAGCCAGCCGGGGCCGTTCTGGTTGAGCCCCTGGAAGCCCGCCACGGCCCGATTGACGACACCCCCGGCGGGCGCCATCGCGGTCTGGCCGAGCTGGGCCCACGCGCCCGTCGGCGCGAGGGCAAAGCCCGCAGTCACGAGCCCGAGGGTCGCTGCCCTCCGGGCTTGGAGCCGCCAATTGGCGATCCGCTCGCGAATCGCCCGCAGCCGCAGGGCCCTGCTTTTGCTCCGGCTCGGGGTGGCTTCTTTACACATCGCGTCGCCCTGCGAAGGCCGGCCGCTCCCAGGGTGCCCGGGCCGCAAAACCGGCATGATCGTCAGGAGTGATCGACTCACCGTGGCCGGCAGGATGAGGATTTTCGGCATCCGCACCGGAATCGACAGTCCCGCTGGCATCTTCCCGGCCTGCCCGGCTTGCCCCTGCGCCGGGCCCCGCGCCTGGCAGGGTGGCCAAGAATGCTCTAAAAAACCGTGGGCCCCGCGGGATCCCGCCCCGCTTGCCAGCCCTCCCCGCTGCCCCAGACCCGATGTGGCGTTTCCAAGAGCCCGACGCGCTCCTCTTCGACTGCGATGGCACCTTGGCCGACACGATGCCGGCCCACTATCTCGCCTGGCTCACCGTCACCGAGCCGCACGGCATCGCGTTCGACGAAGACCGCTTCTATTCCCTTGGCGGCCGCCCCACCCGGGACATCGTGGCCACCCTCGCCACCGAGGCGGGCGTGGCGCTCGACGTGGAGCAGGCCGCCCGCCGCAAGGAGCGGGGCTTCCTCGATCAGATCGACGGCATCCTGCCGATCGACCTGGTCGTGGACGTGGTCCGCCGCAGCCGGGGCCGCGTGCCGATGGCGGTGGTGACGGGCGGCTATCACGACGTCTGCCGGCAGATCCTCGACCGCGTCGGCCTCGCCGACTGCTTCGACACGATCGTGGCCAGCGAAGACACCCAGCGGCACAAGCCCGACCCCGATCCCTTCCTGGAGGCCGCCCGGCGGCTGGGGGCCCGGCCGGAGCGGTGCGTCGTCTGGGAGGACAGCAGCCTGGGCATCGAGGCGGCTCGCCGGGCCGGCATGCACTGGATCGACGTGCGCTCGTTTCACACCCCCGCCCGGCTGCGGGCGCCATGACATGCGTGATCAGGCCCCGCCGCTGACGCTCGACGAGGTGCGGGCCGCCCGCGCGCGGATCGCGTCGGGCATCATGCGGACCCCCTGCCCGGAGAGTCGCCCGCTCTCGGAGCTCACCGGCGCCCGCATCTTCTGCAAGCTCGACCTCCTGCAGCGGACCGGCAGTTTCAAGGAGCGGGGGGCCCGCAACGCACTCCTGCTTCTCGACGAGTCACAGCGGCGGCGGGGCGTGATCGCGGCGTCGGCCGGCAACCACGCCCTGGGCCTGGCCTACCACGGCGGCCTGCTCGGCATTCCCGTGACGGTGGTGATGCCCCGGTTCGCCCCGCTCGTGAAGCTCGCCACCTGCCGCCGGCTCGGGGCCCGCGTGATCCTGGAGGGGGATTCGTTCGCCGAGGCCCGCGAGGCGGCCCTGGCCCTGGCCGCGCGGGAAGGGTTCGAACTCATCCATGGATTCGACGACCCGCGGGTGATCGCGGGGCAGGGAACGATGGCCCTCGAGATCCTCGAGGACGTTCCCGAGGCCGCCGTGCTCGTGGTGCCCACCGGCGGGGCGGGCCTGCTCGCCGGCGTCGGGCTCGTGGCCAAGAGCCTCCGCCCCGACATCACGATCGTGGCCGCCGAGCCGGCCGCGGCCCCGACCTTCTCCGCGTCGCTCGCCGTCGGACGGCCCGTGGCCGTGCCCATCCGGCCCACGCTCGCCGACGGCCTGGCCGTGGGCTGCGTGGGCGACCTGTCGTTTTCCCTGGCCGCTCGGGTCGTCGATCGCGTGGTGACGGTCGGTGAGGAGGCGCTCGCGATCGCCGTGGTGCGGCTGCTCGAACTCGAGAAGCTCGTCGTCGAGGGGGCGGCGGCCGCGGCCCTGGCGGCGGTCGTCGCCGCGGGTGGTGCCGAGTTCGCCGGCCGCCCCGTCGTGCTGCTCCTCTGCGGCGGCAACATCGACCTGACGATCCTCGATCGCGTGATCGATCACGGGCTCGCGGCCGACGGCCGCCGCTGGCGGTTCACGACGCGAATCAGCGACCGCCCCGGCGGGATCGCCCGGCTCACGGCCGCGATCGCGGCCACGGGAGCGAGCGTGCGCGAGCTCGTCCACGACCGCGCCTTCGCCGGGCCCGACGTCTTCTCGACCGGTGTCGAGGTGACGGTGGAGACGGCCGATCGCGAGCACTGGGCCGCGCTCGTCGCGCGGCTCGAGGCCGAGGGGTTCGCGGTCCTCCCCGGCCCACGCCCCCCCGCGGCCGATTGAGCGGCCGCTCGGGCCGCTGGCAGACCCTGCGGGTTCGGCGGACTCTGACGGCCGGCGGTAACTCGCCGCAAGGGCTCGGCCTGTCCGGGCCGATGCTCCTCTGATGCGGGCTCGGGCCGGAGACCGCACGACGACAGGAGCGTCGCCATGATCACTCATCCCCACGGCCTCGTCGCGGCTCCGCCGCGGCCAGTCTCGACCCAGTCCCAGGAACTGATCCACGAGCGGCAGCGGCTGCGCCGGGAACTGCTCCGGCGGATCATGGAACGCGAAACCAGGAGGCAGTCCGTCCGCGGGCTGCTCCGCTGACCACCCGACAGCCGGGAGGAAGGCCGCGATGACGAGAGCGAGCGATCCGACGAGGACGCCGGCGGCTCCGCCCGCGCGCGTCGCGAGGCGGCCGCGGGGCCCCGCTTGGGCCGCTTGGACGGCCGCCGTCGCGGCCTGTCTCGCGGCTGCCCCGGCCGCCGCCCAGACGGTGCTCTGGGGCTGGGACTCGTCCGGCCCGGCCCGGGCCGTCTGGACGCCGCAGAACCTCGCCGATTACCTGCTCACGGGCCAGACACCCCATCCGGCGGTCGCTCGCATCATCGCGCCGGAGTCGTCGAGCACCTCGCTCGGCTCGGGCGTGCTCGTCGACGTCAACCGCACGCAGGGGCTCGTGCTCACCAACTGGCACGTCGTCCGCGACAGCCGCTCGGCGGTGCTCGTGCAGTTCCCCGACGGCTTTCAATCGGCCGGCACGGTCGTCCGCTGGGACGAGGCCTGGGACCTGGCGGCGCTCGTGATCTGGAAGCCGCGGGCCACCCCCGTCACGATCGCCTCGGCCCCGCCGGCGATCGGCGACACGCTCACCATCGCGGGCTTCGGCCGCGGGCCCTATCGCGAGGAGACGGGGCCGTGCCTCGATTACCTGTCGCCCTCCACCGGCTATCCGCGGGAGTTCGTCGAACTCAAGGCCACCGCTCGGCAGGGCGACTCGGGAGGGCCGATCTTCAACGACCGGGGCGAACTGGCCGGCGTCCTCTTCGGTCAGACGGAGGGCCGCACGATCGGGAGTTGTTCCACCCGTGTCCGCGCGTTCCTGGCCGCGGTGGGCTCGGGCGGCTTCGTGCCGACGCCGATCGCGGAGTTTTCGGATGCCCGGGCGATCGACCGCGGCATCGGCTTGGCGTCGGCGCCGGTGGATCGCCTCGCCGACGCCGGTGACCTGCCGCTCGAACGGTCGACGGAGGTGGATGCCGCCCCGTCGCTGCCGCCCGCCCGCGGCGTCATCGACGTGGCGATGCAGCCAGAGGCCATGGCCGGCCCGGCCTTCCCCGGGGGCCCGGCGGCGGCGTCGTCGCTGCCCGACTGGGCCGCCTGGCTGGGGGCCGGGCCGTCGTCGCGGCCGGACTTCCTGGCGGCGGCCGGCGGCCTCGCGCTCGTCGTGCTCGGCCTGCGTGTGCTCCTCGGCGGCCGCCGTCACGAGCCGCTCGGCTGAGCGGCCATCGCCCGCCGGTTTGCCGCTCTGGTCCCGCGGCCCGATACTCGGACGCATGGATCAGATGTCGGCGGCCGGCATGCCCGAAGAAGATCTTTCCGGTCGCAGACTGGGGGGCTATCGCCTCGTGCGCCGGCTCGGCAGCGGTGCCATGGCCGACGTCTACCTTGCCGAGCAGACGTCGCTCGGTCGCCACGTGGCCCTCAAGGTGCTGCGGCCCACAACGCTCCGGCATCCGGCGGCCGTCAGTCGCTTCGAGCAGGAGGCCCGGGCCGCGGCCGCGCTCGTGCACGGGCACATCGTGCAGATCCACGAGGTGGGCTGCGTCGACGGCGTCCACTTCCTGGCCGAGGAGTACGTGGCGGGCCCGTCGCTGCGGACCTGGCTCGAGGCCCGCGGGCCGCTCGATCCGCGGCAGGCGCTCGTCGTGCTCGCCCACGTGGGCTCGGCCCTGGCGCGGGCGGCCCAGCAGGGAATCGTGCATCGCGACATCAAGCCCGAGAACCTGCTCGTCACGCCGGCCGGCGACGTGAAGGTGGCCGACTTCGGGCTCGCCCGCATGGCCGGCGAGGATCTCGAGCTGACGCAGGACGGCATGACCCTCGGCACACCGCTCTACATGAGCCCGGAGCAGGGGGAGGGGGGGACTGTGGATGCCCGCAGCGACCTCTACTCCCTCGGCGCCACGCTCTACCACCTGCTGGCCGGCCAGCCACCGTTCGCCGGGCCGTCGGCGATCGCCGTCGTGATGTCGCACATCAAGGATCCGCTGCCGTCCCTGGCCGCGAAACGCCCCGACCTCCCGGCCGGACTCTGTGCGATCGTGGAGAAACTGCTCGCGAAGGATCCGGTCGACCGTTTTGCAGCGCCGCAGGACCTGCTGCAGGCGGTCAGCACGCTCGAGCTCAGCGTGGCCCCTGAGATCCGCCATGGCGAGTCGCCGCTGGCCTGGGATGCCGACGACGTCGCCCTCTTCGGCGGCCTGAGCGACGATCCGCGTGCAGCCGCCAGGGCGGGCGCGGTGACCGGTCGGCTCCGCGAGGCGACGCTGCATCTCGAGGCCGCGGAGGGCCGGGCGCGGTCGCAGCGGGAGTCACGGCGCCGAGCCTTCGTGGCGACGGCGGCGGCAGCCCTCGCGGCGGCTGCGGTCGGGTTCGCGATCGGTCGGGCCCGGCCGCGGCCCAGCACGCTGTTTCGCCCGCCGCGGGAGTCGGGGCGGCGGGGCGTGTAGCCCGGAAAAACGTCCTGTTTGGGAGGTCCGGCAGGCCTGTTCAAGTCTCCTTGACTCCCGCGCCGACACTGCTAGAACCGAAGTGTCGAAGGCCGGGCGAAGAGCCGGGTCGTTCGTCGCCCGCCCCCATCGTCTAGTGGCCCAGGACGTCGGGTTCTCAGTCCGAAAACCGGGGTTCGACTCCCCGTGGGGGTACTTCGCTCGAGCCAGCAACGGCCGCGTCGCCCGGGAATCCGGGGGCCGCGGCCGTTTCGCTTTGGTCCTGCAGCCCGTTTTCGGCGAGCTATCCTTGACGAGTGGTCGTCCGGTGGCCGGATGACCTCGTCCGTCGGGAGGCGAGGCTCGTGCATCAATTCCGCTGCTCACTGGTTCCGCTCGCTGTGAGCGGCCTGCTCGTGCTCACGCTCGGCGGGGCAACGGTTCGTGCCTCTGAGCCGGCGGGCGTGACGGCAGCTGAGGCCACCGCCATGGCCGATGCCGGCCGCGATCGCGCGAAGGTCTACCGGCTCGATCCGGTCGCGGAGAAGCTCTTCCCGGTGACCGCCCAGGAAATCCAGCCCGGCCATGTCTATGGTCGCTACGACAGCGGCCTCGGCCGCTGGACCTGGAGCAAGGCCGACGCCTCCGGCAGGCTGCGGTATGCCATGGGCGAGGGCTCGACCCAGCCCGCGCGGATGTTCGACCTGCGGGGCAGCGA
>JBJTAA010000081.1:0-5030 GCA_046090525.1 Planctomycetota bacterium | reverse complement strand
CATTCTGCGCGGCGTCTGTGTCCCATGTCGACTCGCCTGCAAAACGAGCGCAAGTTCGGGAGCTGGAGTCCGATGCCGCACGGAGGGCGTTTGTACGTCCTCAAGATTCCGGGAAAAATGGGCTGGCGGGCTTGCTACTTCAAGGAAGTGGACGCTGCAGAACGAACCATGCGTTTTTGGCAAGAGATTTACGACCCGCAGAATAGACTGGTGGAGATTCACGAGAAGTTTCCGCTCGACCTCGGCCACCGGCCAGTGGAGGAGCCCGAGAAATGATCACCAAGCCAGTGGTGGCAGAAAAAATCGCGGCATGGCTGCGGCACGAGATCAGTCAGGCGGAACTCGTGAACTGGGCAGAGGAAGTCATGCGCGACGGAGACTTTCCGGAGGCTGATGCGGCCGAACTGTCGCGTGTCGTGGGCCGGCTCGGCCTGGCGGACGTGAAGGAGTTTGGCTTAGCTTGGGAAGACTGCGAAAGACTTCTCAGGTGCCTCGGCTTCACGGCGAAGGTTGAAATCACGGCGGCATGAGGCCGAGCAGGATCGGTGCGCAAGATGCCCACCGCTACGAGGAACCAAAGCCTGCCGAACAGTGGCCACGGGTCTGTGACCCGTGGAATGCGTCGGCCACCCCGATCGACGCCCGGGCGTTCTCGCCGACGCCATGCGGATTCAGCGGGACGCAGTCCCGCTGCCACTTTCAGCGGGACACAGTCCCGCTGCCACTTTTTTCGGGGGGCGTCCCCGCCCCGCTCGTCCACTGCCGCCACTTGCGCTTGAGGCGGCGGCGGATGCTGCCGGCTGCGTCGGGCAGGCGATCGAGCCCCAGGAGCCGCAGCGGGCCGCGGCGCCGGGCGACCGGCTCGATCGGCGTCGTGAAGATCCGCTCGAACTGCTCGAGGATCGCGGCCGCGTCGGCACACCGCGGCACACGGTTGCCCCGATACCACGGCCGCGCGAGCATGCCGGCCAGCACGTCCGGATCACGGTCGGCAGCCACCACGCGGTCGACGAGCAGGTCGAGGGCCGCCGAGGCCGACACGCCCGGGCCCGGCGGCGTGTCGTGAAACGACAGGAAGCTCTGCGTGTCGAAGTCGTTGCCCACCAGCGGATCGCCCCAGTAGATCGGGATCGTGTTCACGAGCATCGGCTCGGCCACCTTCTCGCTCGTGTAGCCCGGGTGCGACTCGTTCTCGAAGGCGATGTTGAAGCGACACTCCGCCAGGAAGGCCTGCTTGTCGGCCACCCGGCCGCCGACGTTGTTGAACAGCTTCCCGCCCGAATCGACCCGCTTGTATTTGGAGAGCCGACGGAAGAACTCGTTGCGGGTCTGGCAGAGCGGATTGGAGACCACGAATCCGCAGAACCGCGGCCGACCCGCGAGGAAGGCCTCGATGTCGGGCCCGGCCGCCGCCGGCTCCTTCACCAGCCGCGCCGGATCCACATAGAAGGGCCAGTGCGGGAGGCGGAAGTGCCGCGGGTGGTCGAGGTATTCGAAGGTGAAGGCCCAGTCGGTGGAGAGCCAGTCGGGCGGCACGTTCTCGCCGGTGTAGAAGATCCGCACGCAGTCGTAGCGGCGGTGGTCGTGGCGGCCGCGGCCGATGCACGAATGGATCAGGAAGTCGGGCTCGTCGGTGAGCTCGATCCGCCAGCGGGTCTCGAGCAGCCGCGTCAGGAAGTTGTCACGCGGGTCGAAGCTATCCCAGAAGCCCGCGAAGCCGAGGCGAATCAAAGGCCGGGAGTCGGGGCAAGCGGCGGCGGGCGGGCAGGCGTGATCCACCACCCTACGCTACCGCAAGGATGGATCCGGCGCGAATGCTGCCGGGATTCAGGCAGGCTACAAGCCTGCCCCACGGTTGAGGGCCGAATGCCAATCCTGTTCGGCACGGGGTGTGCAGCCGTCATAAAAGCCCCCTTGCGCAAGCAAGGGGGATGACGCCAGCCATCACAAGCGGCCCCAGCGGCCCAAAGCCAAACGAAGTGGTTTGCGTCGTCCCCCCGGCTCGCGCCGGGGGGCTTTTATGCAGAACGTATGCCGCACACCATTGGCCGAATGCCTTTGCCGCGGCGGAGGTGGCGAGGTAGCATTCACCCAAGTGAGGCGGCCTCCTTCGGGATCTGCATGTCTGCGTCGCGCCTGTTTTCGCGTCGAGGGTGTTCGCCGGCGGCGATCGTGCTGCTGTTGATCACGGCGATGGTCGGGGGCGGGCTCGAAATCCGCCCCGTGCCCACCGGCGACTGCTCCATCGCCAGCGAAGATCACGGGCCCGACCCGCGGCTGCGGGAGGAGTCGCCGGAAGAGACGGCCGAGGACGAGGAGACAACCTCCGCCAGCCACGCCGCCTGCGGCTCCACCGCCGCGCTCCACGAGCCGGCGTGCCCCGGCTACTGGCTCCGTGAGTGCCCGGCCGGCCTCTTTGCCGGCGACCGCCTCGCATCCGCCCCCATCCGCGGCCCGCCCTCCCAGGCCTGACTCGGCCCCGTTCCCGAGCTGCTCCGCGCAAGCACGCTTGCCCGCAGCCAGGACGCGATGGATGCCCGATTGCCGCGCGCCCCGAGCGTGCGCGGCCCGGCGATGCCTGGAGGTGAGGTCCTGTGTCCGAAGAGCCCCTGAACCCCGACGCCCTGCGCGACATGATCGCCGCGGCGGCCCGGCTCTTGCCCGCCCAGGGGCCGATCGCGTCGTTCGTGGCGCTCAACCCGCTCCACGGCTTCGAAGACCTGCCCTTCGAGCGGGCCGTCGAAGACGCGGCCCGGCTGATGAACGCGCAGCCCTACATGGAGGAGAGCTTCTACCGCGATTGCCTCGCGACAGGCCGCATCCGCGCCGCCGACATCGACGCCGTGCTCGCGGCCGACCTCGGCGACCACGGCGCACAGCCCCTGGCCGGCGGCCGCACGCAGCTCTTCGACGTCCAGCGGGTGCTGCTCACCAAGGGGCTCAGGCACGAGGGCGACACGGAGGTGCGCTGGACGCTCACCGAGAGCGACGCGATCGAGCGGCTGCGGAGCGACCTGCCGCAGGCCTGCCGCGAGCGACTGCTCACCGGCGAGAGTGGCCACGGCTCGGCGCGGGCGGCGGAGCGACGCGTGGCGACGGAACTATGGCAACCTGCGTCGAGGCCACCGCCGGCGGCCGGGCCACACTCGCCCCACGCCGGCCTCCCGCCCGGCCCCGCGACCTGATCGTGGCCCTCCGGCCCGACCTCGACCCCGACGACCTCGTGCATCCGCCGCTGATCCGGCTCGTGGCCGCGTTCCTCGATCAGGGCGTGGCCGACTGGACGATGGCCGACCGCGGCCGGGGCCTGCTCGAGTCGGTGGCCGACGTCATGAGCCGCCGCGGGCCGACGGAGCCCTGGGCCCAGGGGCTGCGGGAGCGGTTCGCGGGCATCGCCTGCCGCTGCCGGGCCAGCGGGTCGCATGACGTGGCCTCCGAGGTGATCGCGGAGGAACTCGCCGCGCTCGCCGTCAGCGGCCGCGACCGGGCGGAGGTGGTGCGTGCCTCGCTGCTGGCGCTCCGCGGCTGGGCCGGCATGGTCTGGCAGCTGGAGCAGCGGCCCGACCTCGCGCCCTGCGTGAGGGTGCCGGCGCGGCTGGCGGAGTTTCTGGCGGTGCGGCTCGTGCTCGATCGCGCGGCCGCCGCGTGGACGGCAGGCCGGCTCGTCGGAGCCCCAAGCGGCCCGCCCGACCTCGCCGCGGTGTGGACGGAACTCCGCGACCGGCTCCCGCGGCGCGCTGGCCCGGGCACCGTGTCGCGGGCCTTCCTGCTGCACCAGCTCTCGCAGCTGCTCGGGCTCTCGGCCTCCGATATCCGCAGCCTCGACGACCGGGAGCTCGTCACCCTCGAGGCGACGATCCACGCCTTCGACTCCTTCGCGCGGCGGCGGCTCCTGCACCTCGCCTACGAGCGTCGGCTCACGACCACGGTGCTCGACGCCCTAGCGGCCCTGCCCGCCCCGAAAGCCGGTGGCCCGAGCACAGAGCCGCGGCGCCTGGCGCAGGTGGTGTTTTGCATCGACGACCGCTGCGAGTCGCTCAGGCGGCACCTCGAGGAGACCGACCCTGGCGTGGAGACCTTCGGCGCCGCCGGCTTCTTCGCGGTGCCGATGAACTACCGGGGCATCGACGACTGGCACGCCACGCCGCTGTGCCCGATCGTGGTGCGGCCCGACCACACCGTCACGGAAGTGCCCGACAGCGACGCCCTCGAGCAGCACCGCGCCCGGCAACGGGCTCGGCGACTCCGCGGCCGCCTCCGTGAGCGGCTGCTCTCGCGCACGCGGACGCTCTTCATCGGCGGCCTGCTCTCGAGCGTCGGGGGCGCGATCGCCGCGGTGCCGCTCGTCTCGAGGGTGGTGTTCCCGCGGCTCACGACGCTCCTCACCGGCAGGGTTGACGGCTGGGGCCGCCGGAGAATCCGCACGCGGCTCGAGCTCTATCGCACGTCGCCGACCGCGCTTGCCGACGGCACGCTCGCCGGCTTCACGACCGATGAGATGGCGGCGATCGTCCGGCGGCTCCTCGAAGACATCGGCTTGACCGGCTCGTTCGCGAGGCTGGTGGCGATCCTCGGCCACGGCTCGACGAGCCTCAACAACCCGCACAAGAGCGCCTACGAATGCGGCGCCTGCGGCGGCGGCCGCGGCGGACCCAACGCCCGGGCCTTCGCCCTCATGGCCAACGACCCAGCCGTGCGGGCGAAGCTAGCCGCCGGCGGCTTGGAGATCCCGTCCGACACGGTGTTTGTGGGCGGCCTGCAAGACACCTGCTCGAACGGCATCGAGTGGTATGACGTCGACCGCCTGCCGGCCTCCCACCAGGCCGACTTTGCCGCCTTTAGGCTCGCCTGCGAAACGGCCCGCGCGCTCGATGCCAAGGAGCGGTGCCGCCGCTTCGATTCCGTGCCGCCGCGGATCGGGCCGGCCGAGGCGCTCAGGGCCGTGGAGGCCAGAGCCGGCGATCTCGCCCAGGTGCGGCCCGAATACGGCCACGCGACGACGGCCATGTGCGTCGTGGGCCGGCGGCGAC
>JBJTAA010000080.1:0-7029 GCA_046090525.1 Planctomycetota bacterium | reverse complement strand
ATAAAGATGCGACAAGACGCGATCGCAGCGGCTTGATTCAATCGTGACATGGGAGGGTGATGGCGGCGGGCCACCTCACCCACACATCCAAGGCGGACGGTTCGACTCGCTGGGGGACTTCGCTGTGCAACCGCTTTCGTTCATTTCTGCGCAGGGGACGCGCTGCCTGCTTCGCTCGTCGATCCATGCCCTCGCATGCGTGGCCGTGACGGCGGGGGCCGCACGGGCCCAGACCTGGATCGGGGCGACCAACGGCGAGTGGAACCTCGCCAGCAACTGGAATCCTGCCAGCGTGCCCAACGCCACCGATGCCACGGCCACGTTTTCCGGCTCCGCCGCGGTGAACCTGACGTCGTTCACCGCGACGGTGGGCACCCTTCAACTGACAACCGCCAACAGCGTCGCGCTCGGCAGCACAGCCACGACGACCGACATCATCAACCTGGCGAAAACCTCCGGCACCCCAACCATCAGCGTTGCCAGTAATGGCACGATCTTCGTGTATGCCGATGTCACCGGCTCCCAGGGCTTGGAAAAAACGGGGGCCGGGAAACTGACCTGGCGATTCAACGGAAACCCGCACGCCTACTCGGGAAACATTGCAATCAGTGGCGGAACCCTGGGCATCAACCAAAACAGCAGCCTCGGGAACGACAATAACGACATCACGATCGCGACTGGCGCCCGTCTGCTTGCTGAACCGGGGAACAACAGCGGCACGGTCACGCTCCCGGCGACCCGCACGATCACGCTGACGGGCGCCCAGTCGCAACTCGGCGCCGGCAATGCAGCGGTGAACCTCGTCATTCAGGGCGCCGTCGGCGAAAGTGCGGCGAGCTCTGGCCTGGTGAAAACGGACGCCGGCAAGGTCACACTGGAGGGAACGCTTTCCTACACCGGCGAGACCCGGATCGCCGACGGGACACTCGTGCTCGCCGGTTCGGCCCTCCTGCCCTCGGGCCAAAACCTTCGCTTCAACGGCACGAGCGGGACGCTCGACGTGGGGAGCACGAGCCAGACCGTCCGGACCATCGTGCTCGACAACTCGTCGGGCACCAAGACGATCACGGGTGCGGGTGGAAGTCTGAATGTCAACGGCGCAACGAACCTGAGCTTGACGGGGACCACGAGCAGCGCCGTCTACGACCTGTCGGGGCTCGGCACCTTCACCTTCAACCGATCCACGAATGACTTCGGGGCGTCGGCGAACGGCACGAACGTCACCAGCACCCTGAAGTTCTCCGCCGGAACCAACAACGTCACGGCACTGAGCATCCGGCTCGGCAGCGGTGGCTCGAACGTGACTGGCCAAAACACGACGATCACGCTCGGACAAACCAATAACTGGAACGCCGGCACGGACGTGTTTATCGGGAACTTCCAGGGAAGCGGCAGCGCGAGTTTTCAGAGCGGCCTCGCGAATCCTGTCCTCACCGTCCGCGGTGTCACCGGCGGCTCGACCGCGACTCCGATCTTTCGGGTTGCCAACACCAGTTCTGGCAATCAGCCGACGACGGGCGTGCTCGACCTCACCGGTGGCTCGCTCGATCTCATCGCCACCGAAATGTCCGTCGGGTATCACGCGGCAAACGCGAACACCGCGTCGACTGGCACGCTCACCATGCCCGCCGGCACGGTGGTCGCCACCACACTCAACGTCGCTGGAAAGTCCGCCTCGACCGGCACCCCGACTATCGCCGGCACTCTGAATCAGTCTGGTGGCAGCGTGACGGCCGACAACGTCTATCTCGGAGGAAATGCCGGCTCGACCGCGGCCACGTTCACCGCGAACTACAACCTCACCGGCGGCACGCTCTCGGCGGGAACCATCGGCGGTTTGGGGTCGACCTTCGGGGCGAGCACCGTGAGAAATCTCGCGGTGAACGGTGGCACCATCCGCAACAAGAACGGGGGCAACCTCACGATCAACGGACTCGATGCGACGTCGTCCGGGCGGATCAACCTCGCGATTGGCGCCTCCGGCGGCACCTTCGAGGCCGATACCGGCCAGTCGATCACGATCGGTGCGAACACCGCCGTCACGGGTGCCGGCGGGCTCACAAAGACGGGCGCCGGCACGCTGATCATCGGCACGACCGCCGCCTACGCCGGGGCCACGACCGTGAGCGACGGCACGCTGCGGGTCAACGGCGCCCTCTCCGCCACGTCCGGACTGAGCACGGCGGTCGGCACCACGCTCGGCGGCTCCGGCAGCGTTGCCGCGGCCATCGCCGGCACCGGGCGGGTCGGGCCTGGCAACAGCGCCGGCATCCTCACGGCGACGAGCGCGAACGTCTCGACGGGCCTCGACTTCGACTTCGAGTTCACCCAGGCGAACGTCAACCCGACGTGGTCCACCGCCGCCGCCAGCGTGAACGACGTGCTGCGGCTCACCGACTCGTCGGCCCCGCTCTCGGGTGCCCTCGGCGTCACCAACACCGTCAACGTCTGGCTCGACGTCGCCTCGCTCGCCGCGGGCCAGACCTTCACGGGCGGCTGGTTCACCGACCGCTCGACCGACTTCACGTCGTCCATCCAAGGCGCCACGTTCGTCTACTACGTACGCGGCGACGGCCTGGGGACCGCGAGCTCGTACGCGGGTACGAGTTACTACACCCTCGCCGAGTACGACCCGACGCTGTCGATCGCCGCCGCAGCCCTGCAAATCGGCTCGGCGGACTTTTCCGGTGCCACGGTCACGAACGGCTATGCCACGCAGTTCAGCGTGGTGCCCGAGCCGGGCGCCTTGGCCGCGCTGGGCCTTGCCGCCGGCGGCTGGGCCAGCCTGCTCGTCGGCCGCCGTCGCCGCCGTCCGGCCGGGTAAGTTCCGCGGCCGGCTCGCGTTCCACTCGCTCGGCGGAGCGGTCGATTGACACGCTACCGCTACCGGGGGAATACTGCGCGAGCCCCTCGGAATGGACTCGATGTTCTTCACCATGCCCTGCCCCAGTTGCGGCAAGCCGCTCAAGGGGCGCGACGATCTCGTCGGCAAGACGGCCCGCTGCCCCTACTGCCGCACGTCGGTCACCGTTCGCCGGCCTGACGCCCCGCCTGCCGGCGAGGAACAGGCCCCCGATCCGCTGGGATTCGACGCCCCGCTGCCCCCCCCGCCGAGCGTCTCGCCGGCAGCCCGTCCGTCCGGATCGGCCCCGTCCGGATCGGCCCCGGCCGGATCGGCCCCGCCCGAATCGGCCCCGCCCCGCACGCCTCCCGCCCGCCCGATCAAGCCCGGCCCGGCACCCTCGGGCCCCGCATCGTCGGGGCCACCGGCGTCCGCAGCCGCCTTCGCCGCCGCGCCCGACACCGATGTGAACGTGCTGCTCAACGCGCTCGTCGGCCTCGTCGGCACCGCGGTCTTCTACGCCCTGCTCTGGCCGATCTCGTCGTTCAACGGAAAGCAGACCTACCTCGGCCGCCTGTTCATCGGCACCTCCTCCATGGCGGCCGGCGGCTGGGTGCCGATCGCGGAGGTGTTCCTGTTCTTCTGGGCCGGCGGCATGCTCGTGCAGAAGTGGCTCAAGATCCGCCGGCAGCAGCGGGGCCTTCTCTACGACGTGCTCCCCACGGAACTCGGCGAGACGATCACGCTCGCCAACCTCGACCGCTTCGTGTCGCACATCTGCTCCCTCCCGAAGGAGGCCGCGGGCAGTTTCCTCGTCACCCGCTGCCTGCGGGGGCTCGAGCACTTTCGCGTGCGCAAAAGCGCGCCCGACACCGCCACGATGCTCTCCAGCCAGAGCGACATCGACGCCAGCAACGTCGACTCCAGTTACACGATGTTCCACGTCTTCATCTGGGCGATCCCGATCCTCGGGTTTCTCGGCACCGTGATCGGCGTGAGCGCGGCGGTGGGCGGCTTCACGGGCACGCTGGAATCCTCGAGCGACATCGGCGCCCTGAAGGAAGGCCTCAAGAGCATCACCTCCGGCCTGGGCACCGCCTTCGACACGACGCTCGTGGCCCTCGCGATGGCGATGATCCTCACCTTCCCCGTCACCGGCCTGCAGAAGTACGAGGGGGACATCCTCGGGCAGGTCGACGAATACACCAACGAGAACCTGCTGCGACGCCTCGACGACGGTCGGGGCGGCGGCGCCGAGCGGGGCGTCAGCAGCAGCCGGGGCGAGGTCGCCGAGGCCATCGAGGCAGCGCTGGCGCCCCATCGCGAGCAGCTCGAGGCCTGGACGCGCCAGGTGCAGTCGATCGGCGACGAGGTCGCGGCCCAGGTGAGGCGGGGCTGGGACGATGTCAACGCCAAGCTCGTGGAGGAGCATGCCCGCCAGACCTCCCGCGTCGGCGAGATCGACGGCCTCGTGACTGCGTCCCGCGAGGGCCTGGCCCGGGTCGTGGCCGACGCGGCCGCCGCCCGCCAGGAGGCGGGGGAGGCGATGAAGGAGTCGGCCGCCAGCGTGCAGGCCTACACGGCGGCCCTCGAGCGGGGCCTGTCGGCCCTGGCCGCCACGCTCGAGCGGCTCGGTGAGGAGAAGGTCGTGGTCGAGGTCAGGCCGAAGTCGCGGTGGAGCCTGTTCGGCAACGGCCACAGGCGATAGGCGGGGCGCACACACGCCATGGGACGCCCGAGGAAGAAGCGGAAGCAGGAAGTCTCGCTGTTTCCGTTCCTCGACATTCTGGCCTGCGTGATCGGCAACCTGATCCTGATCATCACGGCGGTGGTGCTCGAGCAGGTCGACACCAAGCCGGTGGCCGAGGCCGCGCGGGTCGACGAGCTCAAGGAAGAGACCAAGCGGCAGCAGGCCAAGGCGGCCGAGTTGCAGCGGCAGTTGGACGAACTCCGGCAGCGGTCGGGCGTGGCCACGGAGCAGCTCGAGGAGATCCGCGAGAAGATCGCGGAGGCCAAACGGCAGATCAAGGAGGCCGAACTCAAGGTGCAGGAGGCTTCCCTGCCCGTCGACCAGCCGCCGGACATGGAGGCGGAACTGGCCAAGCTCGAGGAGCAGCGCAAGCAACTGGAGGCCGAAGTCGAGAAGCTCGAAAAGGAGATCGTCGAGCGGCAGAAGCCGCCGGAGCAGATGATCGCGATCCTGCCGTCCGGCCAGGGAGCCGGCCCGCGGAAGGGCGTGTTCGTGGAGGCGGCGAAGGACGGCCTCGTGATCCACGATCAAGCTGCTCCCTGGCAGGTGCCCCTGGCCAAGATCGGCTCCGACCCGCAGTTCAAGGCGCTCCTGGCCAAGGTGAAGGACGACCCCGACGCCATCGTGACGTTCCTCGTGCGGTCTGACGGCCTCGAGGCGCTCGCGGCCGCCCAACAGGCCGCCGCCGCCAACGGGGCCCGCTCCGGCCGCGTCCCGCTTCCCGGCGACGGCGCACTCGATCTCTCGGGCGCCAAATGATTCCTCACGAGCTACGCTGACCGCCATGGCCCGACGCAAAAGCAAGACGTCCGCGACCGGGGGCAACCTCGATTCGATGCTCGACACGTTGACCAACGTGGTCGGCATCCTGGTGATCGTGCTCGTCGCGGTGCAGCTTTCAAGCCAGGAGGCGGCCAGCAAGATCGCGGAGGCGATCGAGAACATCGACCCTCAGGAGGTGTCGCGGCTCGAGCAGGCGGCGGAGGAGGCCCGCAAGGAGGCGGCCGAGGCGGCCGAGGACCTGCGCGAGCAGCGTCAGGCCGTGCGGAATCCGCAGCAGGAACTCTCCCGTCTCGAGGCGGCGCTCCAGATCGAGCAGGATCTGGCCCGGCAGGCCGAGACCCGCGCCGCCGAACTCGAGAAGAAACGTGAGGCTGAAGCGAAGGCGGCCGAGGAAGCGGCCAAGCAGGCGGCCGCCGAGCGGATGAAGCAGGAGGCCGAGACGAAGGCGCTCGAGGAGCGGCTGGCCGAGATGCGTCGCGAGCTCGAGAATCTCCCGGTACGCACAGCGCCTCCATCCAAGGAGGTCCGCCTTCCCGACCCCCGGCCCGCGCCGCAGGGCGCGAAGGAACTCCGGGTGCTCTGCCGGGAGGGCAAGGTCTGGGTCGTCGACATCGCCGCGATCCAGGAGAAGGCGGTCAAGCGGGCCGATTTCGTGGTGCGCACCAAGAAGCTCGATCCGGACAAGGACAACTGGATCCTGGACGGGCAGAAGTTCCTGGGGGAGTTCAACGCCCTGTCGACGCGCGAGGGCGGCTTCAAGCTCTCGCTCAAGATGGCCAACAAGCAGGCGATGCACATCGTGCTCGAGCGGGGCGGCGGCGAGACCGCCGACGAGGCGATCAGGGGCACCGGCGATTTCGCCCGGGCCCTCCGGCAGGTCAATCCCGCCAGCCATTTCGTCCGCTTCTTCGTGTGGCCCGATGCGTTCGAGGAGTATCTCAAGGTGCGGGAGTTCACCAACGAGCGGGGCTTCGCCGCCGGCTGGGAACCGGTGGCCAGCCCCGACGAGCACGTGCTCGGGATGCCCAAGTATCTGATCGGCCAGAAGCCGCCCCCGCCTCCGCCCCCGCCCCCCGGCCAAGCGCCCAAGCCGCCTCCGCCACCTCCCAACCTCGTCGACTGACGCATGCCCGCTCCCTCGAGGCGCCGTGCCGCGGCCGCCCCGAAACGGCCGCCCGAGGGCCTGCTCGTACTCGGGGTCGATTTCACGTCGGCCCCACGGCCGGCCAAGCCGATCACGGTGGCCGTGGGCCGCCTCGCCCGCGACGCTGGGCCGGTCTATCGCCTGGAAACGATCCGCGAACTGACGTCGCTCGACGCCTTCGATGCCTTTCTGCGGGAGCCGGGGCCGTGGCTGGCCGGCTTCGACCTGCCCTTCGGCCAGCCGCGGCCGCTCGCGGTGTACGAAGGCTGGCCCTGCGACTGGCCTGAACTCGTCGTGACTTACTGCGGCTTGCCCCGCGAGCGGCTCCGGCGTCGGTTCCGTCGCTGGTGCGACGCCCGGCCGGCGGGCGACAAGTTCGCCTGGCGCAAGGCCGACAAGCCGGCTGGATCGAGCCCGGCGATGCGCTGGGCCAATCCGCCGGTGGCCTGGATGATGCATGCCGGCATCGGCCGGATGCTGGCCGCCGGACTCGTGTTTCCCGCCCACGCC
>JBJTAA010000079.1:0-5152 GCA_046090525.1 Planctomycetota bacterium | reverse complement strand
AGGCCAACCGCGGGGCAGGAAAACAGGGGACTTCCGGGGACTCCAAGGACTGGAGGGGTTGCCCATGCCATCTCGCCGGACGTTCGCTTCGGGCATCCTGCCCTCCGCTCACTCGGAGGAAACCTCGCTCCGCAATCCTTGCTGCGCTCGGTTTCCTACGCCGCTCGATTGGCATGGGCAACCCCTCCAGTCCTTGGAGTCCCCGGAAGTCCCCTGTTTTCCTGCCCCGCGGTTGGCCTTGTGGCCGGCCGGTCGCCGTACCTACCCTTCTGCCGCCCTCCGGCACCGGCCTCGGCCGGAACCGACGGCATGCATCCTGACCTGCATGAACCACTCCATGACGATCTCCCTCGCCCGCGGCTTTTCGCTCGTCGCCCTGCTCGCCCTCGGCATGACCGGCTGCACGTCGGTGCTCACCTCCGCCTCCCTGCGAGATCTCGTCTGGGATAACGAAGAGCACGCGGCCGAGGCGGCGGCCACCGCCGCCGACGAGACGGATGGCCCGGCCGACCTCCCGACCCCGGGCAATGGCGACGAGGATGCCGGGCCGGCGCGGGATGCGACGGCCGCCGCGGAGGCCCAGCGACGGGAGGCTGCGATCGAGGAGGCGTCCGCCCGGCTGGCCAAGCTCGGCCACCTCGACGCCGCCGCTCGGGCCGCACTCGTCGAGACGCTCGAGCGGACGGATCAGGAGGACTGGCCCGCCGTCATCGCGGCCTTTGCCGAATCGCTGGCCGACACGGAGGAGACTCCCGCCGCCGGCGACCTGGTGGAGGGCGCGCTCGAGGCGACCGATCCGCACGTGGTCGCCAAGGCCGATCTGGATGCCGCAGGGCCGGTCGAGGCCGCGCCGGAGCCGATGGCCGCGGCCGAAGCGGTCGGTGACGCCGGTGCTCAGGCTCCGTTGCCGCCGCAGGTCGAGGCGGCTCCGCTTGTCGCAACGGACGTCGCGCCCGAGCCGGATCAGTCTCCCGCGGCCGACGGTGCGAGGGCGGCCGAGCAGCCGAAGCCGGGCGTTCCGGAATCTGCTCCAGGGCCACAGCTCGCCGTGCAAAACGCCTGCTTCGCGTCGCGGGTGCAGGCCTGGGGCGTGGTCGATCGTTTCGCCGCCGACCGGTTCCATCCCGGCCAGGAAGTGATCGTCTACTTCGAGCTCGCCGGCACCACCGCCGGCGATTCGCCCGCGGGCCACACCACCTGCATCGACACCGCGCTGCGGCTGGTGGCGGCCGATGGCCGCGAGCTGCACGCCTGGAGCTTCGAGCCGATCGCCGAGACCTGCAGGGCGAGGCGGCACGACTACTTCGCTCGCTACGTGGTGCGGTTGCCCGAGCACGTGGCCGACGGTCCGTGCCGGGTCGAACTCGACGTGACCGACACCCTGTCGGGCCAGGTCGCGAAGGCCACGCTGCCGCTCGAGATTCGGCCCGCCGCTTCCGCGGAGTGAGCACGGGCTGACTGAGTCGTGAGCCCCGCTGACCCGGTTCCGGCGGAACCGGGCTCCAGGAGCCCGGTCACGCCGTGACCGGATCGCGCACCAGGAGCCCGGTCACGCCGTGACCGGATCGCGCTGGAATCGGCTACCATGACGGCCTCCCCTTCGAGGCCGCCCGCCCTTGCCGATTCTCGTCGCCGAAGCGCTTGAAAAGACGTTCGCCGCCGGCGACACGGCCGCGGGCGTGCCGGCCGTGCGGGGCGTCGATCTGGCGGTCGAGGCGGGCGACTTCGTCGCCATCACGGGCGCTTCCGGCTCCGGCAAGAGCACGCTCCTGCACATGCTCGGCGGAATCACCCGCCCGTCGGCCGGTCGCGTGCTCCTGGAGGGGCGCGATCTGGCCTCCCTCGACGACGATGCCCTGGCCGAGATCCGCCGGCGTCGGATCGGCTTCGTCTTCCAGCGCTACAACCTGCTGCCGGAACTCTCGCTGGCCGAGAACGTCGCCCTGCCGCTGGTGCTCGACGGCGTGGCCGATGCCCGCTGCCGGGAGGCGGCCCTGGCGGCCCTCGAGGCCGTGGGCATGGGGCACCGGGCCGGCCATCGCCCCGATGCCCTCTCCGGCGGCGAGCAGCAGCGCGGTGCGATCGCCCGGGCGCTCGTGACCGATCCGGCGATCGTCCTGGCCGACGAGCCCACCGGGGCGCTCGACTCGGTGAACTCAGCGAACGTGCTCGAGCTGCTCGATCGCCTGGTGCGCGAGCGGCGGCAGACCGTGATCATGGTGACCCACGACCCGGGCATCGCCGCGGCGGCCGGCCGGATCGTGCGCATGAAGGACGGCCGGATCGCGGCCGTCACCGCCGGCGCAGCCCGCGTCGGGGTGGCGGGGTCATGAGGTTCCTGCGGCTGCTCCTGCGGCAGTGGCGGTCGCGGCCGGGCCGAGCCCTGGCCACCGCCGCGAGCGTGGCCGTCGCCGTCGGCGCGGTGGTCGCCACCTGGGTGTCGGCGGGCGCGTCGCGGCAGGGCTATTCGCAGCTCGTCGAGGCGATCGACGGCGTGCCCACGGTCGACGTGGCGGCGCGGGGCGGCGGACGGTTCCTGGTCACGGAACTGCCCACGCTCGCGACGACGCCGGGCGTGCGGGCGGCGGTGCCGCTGCTCTTCAGGCCCACGCTCCTGCGGGTGGGCGAGCGACGGGTTCGCGACGTGGCCGTGGGCGTCGACGCCGTGGCCCTCGTGGACCTCGGGCTCATGGAACTCGAGGCGGGGGAGCCCTGCCGCGAGGATGACGAGCTGCTGCTCGACGCCGCGCTCGCCCGGGGCCTGGGGCTCGGGGTGGGCGACGAGGTGCTCTTCTTCGCCCGCCGCCGGATCGAGCGGATGCGGGTCAGCGGCCTCGTGAAGCCCGCCTCGACGGGCTGGTTCGCCGAGGGCGCCGGCGTGTTCGTCGACATCCAGGTGCTCGGCTCGATGTCGCTGGCCACGGGGCGCGTGGACCGCGTCCGCGTGGCGCTCGCCGCCGACGCCAGCCGGCCCGCCGTCCGCGATGCGATCGCGAAACTCCTCCCCGCCGACCTCGTGGCCGAGATCCCGGCCGGCCGGGCGAGCATGGCCGAGGACGTGCTCCACTCGGCGAACCTCGGGCTCGACTTCGTGACCGGGCTGACCGTGGCGATGGCCTTCTTCATCGTCGGCAACGCGATGCTGATGAACGTGACCGAGCGGCGGCGGGGCTTCTCGCTGATGCGGCTGCTCGGGGCCACGGCCCGGCAGATCCGCCGCTTCGTGACGGCCGAGGGGGCGATCCTCGGCGGGCTCGGCGGGGTCGCGGGGGCCGCCGCGGGGCTGGCGGTGGCGGGACCGATCTCGGCGGGCATCGCGCGGGCGCTGCAGGCGCCGGAGACGGGCGTGGCCGTGGCCGGCTGGATCGTGCCGGCCGCGATCCTGCTCGGCTGCGGGATCGCCGCGGCGGCCGCTTGGTGGCCGGCCCGGGAGGCGACCCGCGTGGACCTCCTCGAGGGGCTCGCCGCCGCCCCGGCGCCGCCGGGCCGGGGCGTGTCGTGGCGGTTCGTCGCCGCGGTGCTCGTGCTGACGGCGATCGCGATCGTGAACCAGGGGCTCGTGATCACCGGGCTCGTGCCGCCGCGACTGAGCGTGCCGGGGGGCATCGCGCTCCTGTTGGCCTTCGTGGCGACGACGCCGATCCTGCTGCCGCCGATCGTGCGGCTCCTGGCGCTGCTCGTGCCGCGAAGCCTGCGGACGGAAGGGACGCTCGCGGTCGAGCAGATTCTCCGCCAGCCCGTCCGTACGGCGCTGACGACCGGCGTGCTCGTGGTGGCGGTCAGCAACGGCATCGGCCTCGGCCACGCGATCCGCGACAACGTCGACGACGTGCTCGGTTGGTATGGCCGGATGATGCGGGCCGATTGGCTGCTTTCCCACGCCGGGATGCTGCAGGGCGTGACCGAGGCCCAGGCGCACGAGTCGGATGGCGTCGAGGCGGAGGTCCGCAGCCTGCCGGGCGTGACCGCGGTGGAGGGGCTCGGCGTCACCACCGGCCGCGTGGCGGGCGGGGCCTGCGTGATCGTGGCCCGCGACGTGCCCGACGACCGGCCACTCCCGATCGAGCCGGTCGATGCGACCGAGGCGGAGGTGCGGGCCGCGCTCGCCCGGGGCGAGGCGGTGGCCGGCACGGTGCTCGCGCGTCGCACCGGGCTGAAAGCGGGCGACGAGGTTGCCGTGGAGGTCTTCGGGCGGCAGGTGCCGGTGAAGGTCGCGGCCCTCGTGGTCGACTACACGAGCGGCGGCGCCTCGCTCCACGTCCGCCGCGACGCGGCCCGCCGACTGTTCGGTATGCGGGCGGCTGACATCCTGCTCGTGACGGCCGCCGCCGGACGGGCCGCCGGGCTCCGCGAACCGCTCGAGGCGATCGCGGCCGAGCACTCGATGATCCTCCGCTCGTTTGGGGAGGTGCGGCGGTTCGTGGACGGCATCGTGGGGGGCGTGGTGGGGTCGCTCTGGGCGATCCTCGGCCTGGGTTTCGTCGTGGGCAGCCTGGGCGTGGCCAACACCGTGACCATGAACGTGCTCGAGAAGAAGCGGACGCTCGGCCTCCTGCGGGCGGTGGGCATGACCCGCGGCCAGGTGACACGGATGGTGGTGCTCGAGAGCATCCTGCTCGGCGCCGCCGGCGGCATCATCGGCCTGGTGGCGGGGATCGTGACGGCCCTCTTCATCCAGCTGGCCAGCCAGCCGCTCCTGGGCCACCCCGTGAGCGTCACGTTCCGGCCGGCCGTGGTGGCCATGAACCTCGCCGCCGCGGTCGCCGTGACGGCGATCGCGGCCTGGCTCCCAGCCCGCCGCGCGGTGCGGCTCGACCTGCTCGAGGCGATCTCGGCCGAGTGACGCCCCAGGAGCCCGGTCACGCCCCAGGAGCCCGGTCACGCCCCAGGAGCCCGGTCACGCCCCAGGAGCCCGGTCACGCCGTGACCGGATCACTGGTGACGTCGCCCTTGGTCGCACACGCTCGGGGTTGCCCATGCCATCTCGCCGGACGTTCGCGGGGGACTTGCGCGCACACGCTCGGGGTCGCCCATGCCATCTCGCCGGACGTTCGCTGCGGCCATCCTGGCCTTCGCTCACTCGATGGCAGCTGCGCTCCGGCATCCTGCCTGCGCTTGCTGCCAACGCCGCTCGATTGGCATGGGCTCGCCC
>JBJTAA010000078.1:0-2579 GCA_046090525.1 Planctomycetota bacterium | reverse complement strand
TCACTCCGTGACCGGATCACGCAGGACGTGGCACGAACTCTGACCCGGTTCCGGAGGAACCGGGCTCCTGGGGGCGCCGCTAGCGCTGCCGCTCGACCTGGATCGTCGAGTGGGCCACGTGAAACTCCTGGCGCATCCTCCGCGTGGCTTCGGCCAGCACCGTGTCGCTCTCCGCGTCGGGGCTCACGGCCAGGTGGGCGGTGAGCGACACCTCCGACGTGCTCGGGCCCCACACGTGCAGGTCTTCCACCGCCACCACGCCCGGGACCGCCGCCAGGGCCTCTTCGATGGCGCCCACATCGACGCCCCGCGGCACGGCGTCGAGGGCGAGATCGAGGCTCTCGCGAAACAGGCCCCAGGTGCCCACCACGATCACCGCCGCGATCACGATGCTCACGACCGGGTCGATCCAGCCGAGGCCGGTGATGGCGATCGCGATGCCCGCCACCACGACGCCGGCCGACACGGCCGCGTCGGCTGCCATGTGGAGGAATGCACCGCGGACGTTGGCGTCGGCATGGCCGCGAACGAAGAGCAACGCCGTGAGCGTGTTGATCACCACGCCGATCGCCGCCACCGCGATCACCGTGGTGCCCGTCACCGAGGCCGGCTCGCGGAGCCGGTGCCAGGCCTCCCAGAGGATCGCCCCGCAGGCCACGAGCAGGAGCACGGCGTTGGCGAGGGCCGCGAGGATCGTGGAGCGGCCGAGGCCCCACGTGTAGCGGCGGGACGGTGGGCGGCGGGAGAGCCAATCGGCCCCCCAGGCCAGGAGCAGCCCGAGCACGTCGCTGGCGTTGTGGCCCGCGTCGGCCAGGAGCGCGAGCGACCCGGCCAGGAATCCGGCGACCAGTTCCACTGCCACGAAGGCGACGTTCAGGCCCACGCCGATCAGCATGGCCCGGTCGAGGTGGCCGCCGGGAAGGCCGCGTGGGCCGTGATGATGGTCGTGGGCCATGCCGGGGGGAGCGGTGGGCGTTCGGGGCTGGTGTGCCGGGGCATGATACCGATCGTTGCCGCGGCAGCGGGCGGCCCGGTCTCCCAAGAGCCCGGCTCCGCCGCCAGGAGCCCGGTTCCGCCCCTAGGAGCCCGGTTCCGCCGGAACCGGGAAAGAGTTGACGCAGCGTTCCGCGTGATCCGGTCACGGCGTGACCGGACTCCTGAGCCGGAACCGGATGCGATCCGGTCACGGCGTGACCGGGCTCGAGAGCCGTCGTCTACACTGCCGGCGGCTTCAAGCGCGTGCGGAGGGCGACATCATGGTCGACGAACGGCTGCGGGTGGCGGTGATCGGACGAACCGGGCGGGGCGACTACGGCCACGCCATCGACGAGCTCTTTACCGGCCTGCCGGGGGCGGCGGTGGTGGCCGCCGCCGACGAGGACGCGGCCGGCCTCGCCAAGGCGGCCGAGCGGCACGGCCTTGCCGCCGAGGCCACCTTCGCCGACTGGCGGAAGATGCTCGCCACCGCCAAGCCCGACATCGTCGCGATCTGCATGCGGCACATCGACTGCCACGCGGAGATGGCGATCGCGGCGGCCGAGGCGGGGGCCCGCGGCATCCTGATGGAGAAGCCGTTCGTGGCCACGCCCGCCCAAGCCGACGCCGTGATCGCAGCCTGCGAGAAGGCGGGCACGAAACTCACGGTCGCGATGGTGAACCGTCATTCGGCGGCCTACGGCGTGGCCCGTGACCTGATCGAGGACGGCCGGATCGGCCAGGTGCTCGAACTGCGGGCCCGCGGCAAGGAAGACAAGCGCGGAGGCGGCGAGGATCTCTGCGTGCTCGGCTGTCATCTGCTCGACCTGATGGTCGACATCGGCGGAGCGCCGCAGTGGTGCCAGGCGACCGTGTCGCAGGGGGGCAAGGCCGTCACGAAGGCCGACGCCGTCGCCGGGCCGGAGGGCATCGGGCTGATCGCGGGCGACGCGGTGGCGGCGATGTTCGGCCTGTCCGACGGGCCGGTGGGCTATTTCGCGAGCGTGCGCGACGCGGGGCTCAAGCAGCCCGCATTCGGGATCACGGTGGTGGGCAGCAAGGGGGCCATCCACATCCGGCCCGACCACGTGCCGCAGGCGTATCTCCGTGAGGCTCCCCTGTGGCGGACCGACAAGGAGTTTCCGTGGCAGCCGATCACGCCGGAGGGCGTGGGGGGCGAGGTGCCGGCCGACGTGGACCGGGCGGCCGAGCGGGCGTCGTGGGGGCGTCGCGCCGCCGCGGATCTGCTCGATGCGATCGCCAACGACCGCGAGCCGGAGACGGGCATGCATTCCGCTCGCACGGTCGTGGAGATGACGGCGGCGGTGTATGCGTCGGCGTTGTCGGGCGAGCGGGTGAACTGGCCGCTGGCGAACCGCGGCAACCCGCTGGCGTAGGGGCGGGCCCAGGAGCCCGGTTCCTCCGGAACCGGTCGAGAGTCGACGCGGCGCCAAGGGATCCGGTCACGGCGTGACCGGACTCCAGGAGCCCGGTTCCGCCGGAACCGGTCGCGAGTCGACGCAGCGTCCAGCGTGATCCGGTCACGGAGTGACCCCAGGAGCCCGGTTCCGCCGGAACCGGTCGAGAGTTGACGGGACGCCAAG
>JBJTAA010000077.1:0-8762 GCA_046090525.1 Planctomycetota bacterium | reverse complement strand
ATTAGACTTTCACTCCTCCCCACAAGTCATCCCCTCGGTTTTCAACCCAAGTGGGTTCGGTCCTCCACGCGGTTTGACCCGCGGTTCAACCTGCTCATGGGTAGTTCGTGCAGTTTCGCGTCTACCACCAGCGACCAATTGTCGCCCTATTCAGACTCGGTTTCCCTGTGGCTACGGACCTGAGGTCCTTAACCGAGCCGCTGACGGTAACTCGCCGGATCATTATGCAAAAGGCACGCCGTCACGCATTGCTTACGCCATAGCGCTCCGACCGCTTGTAGGCACATGGTTTCAGGTTCACATTCCTCCCCTAACAGGGGTTCTTCTCATCTTTCGATCGCTCTACTTGTTTACTATCGGTCATCAGGGAGTATTTAGCCTTACGGGATGGTCCCCGTCGTTTCAGTCGAGGTTCCACGTGACTCGACCTACTCAGGGTACCCCCTCAACGGAGCAACTCGGTTTTCGCGTACGGGCCTGTCACCCTCTGTGGACGACCTTTCCAGATCGTTCCGCTAACCGGTTGTTTGTAACTCCTCGGGGGCCCTACAACCCCGCGGTGGAAACCACCACGGTTTGGGCTGTTTCCCTTTCGCTCGCCGCTACTGAGGAAATCGATTTTTCTTTCTTTTCCTGCGGTTACTGAGATGTTTCAGTTCGCCGCGTTGGCCACCGTCACCTATGGATTCAGTGACGGTCAGTTCGGGAATCCCGGGATCATCGCTCGTTTGACAGCTACCCCGGGCTTATCGCAGCCTTCCGCGCCCTTCAAAGCCTCCTGATGCCAAGACATCCCCCATGCGCCCTTTGTAGCTTGACCACCCGAATCGAACGCTCGCCGACCGTGCCGCAGGGGCACTGCCTCGAGACCCTCGAATCGCGTGCGCTACCCTGGATTTCGGATCTGGCCGCGGGCGGAAGTTCCGCCCGCACCAGCCACACCCAGGATCAACGATTTTTTCTCGCTCTTCGCCTTGGGAGAACGCTTCCGGGAGACCGCTTGAGACGGCCTCCCTTCGGCATTCTTTCAAGATGCCAATTACCACGACCAAATTGTCAATGAACGCAAACGAACCGGGGCGGCGGGGGCCGCGTCCGGTCCGCATTCGCCGGCCGATGCAGGAGCCCGAAGCCGGGAAAACCAGCATCGGCAGGCGAGACCCGGAAACTTAGCCGGTCTCGTTCCGGCCGTCAAGCGGCCGAAAAAACCGGCCCGGAACCCCGCCGGCGGCAGCAGCCGCCCAGCGGGCCCGAGGGGCCGGTGCCGGCACGGTATAACCGTACGGATGAAGCGTCTCGAGGTTCGCCTGTCGCATCCGCAAGCCCTTGGCCGGGGGGCCCTCGGCAGCCTGGCGGTCGTGGCCGCGGCGCTCGTCGCCACCGGGCCAGAGGCCGCTTTAGGCCAGCCGGCGGTGCCCGTCGTGGCCGGGCGGGTGGCCACCATGGAACTCGCCGTCGGGCAGTCATTCGTGGGCACGGTGATGCCGGCCCGCACGAGCGACGTCGGCAGCGCGGTCGACGGCCGGCTCGTGGAGTTTCCGATCGTCGACGGGCAGCACGTCGCCGAGGGGGAGCCGATCGCCGGGCTGCTCCGGGGACTGCTCGAGATCGAACGGCGGGGCGCCGAAGCGGAACTGGAACGCCGCCGGCAGGAGCTCGCCAAGCTCGAGGCCGGTTCGCGACCCGAGGAGATCGATCAGGCCCGGGCGCTCGTGGCCGGCTTTGAGGCCCGGCTGGCCTATGCCAAAAGCCGGCTGGCCCGCCTGTCTCGGCTCGCGGAACGGGGCACGAGCACCGTGGACGAGTTTCAGGACGCCCAGACCGAGCTCCAGGCCATCGAGGCCCAGCTCGCCGGCAGCCGGGCGGCGCTCGCCCTGGCGGAGGCCGGACCCCGGCAGGAGGAGATTGCCCAGGCGGCCGCCGCCGTTGCGGCCCAGGAGGCGGAGGTGCAGCGGATCGACGACCAGCTCGGCAAGCACACGATCCGGGCGCCGTTTGCCGGGTGGGTCGTGGAGCGGTTTACGGAGAAGGGGCAGTGGCTTTCCCGCGGTGGGCTCGTCGCCCGGATCGCCGAGCTCGACCGCGTGAAGATCGTCGCCCAGGTGCCCGAAATGTCGGTCCGCTTCCTGAAGCCGGGGGCCGAGGTGCGGCTCGAGTTCGACGCCGCTCCGGACCAGACCTGGGTGGGCCAGGTGGCCCGAGTGGTGCCGCAGGCCGACGTCCTCAGCCGCAGTTTTCCCGTCGAAATCATGCTCGACAACCGCGTGGTCGACGGCCAGCCGATGCTCCAGGGGGGCATGCTCGCCCGGGCCTGGCTGCCGGTGGGCAAGACCGGCTCGGCCACCGTCGTGCCGAAGGACGCCGTCGTGCTCGGCGCGGTGCGGCCGTTCGTCTACGTGATCGATGCCGCTGCGGCCGCAGCGGCCGACGCCGGGTCGACCGGCACCGTCCGGCCCGTCGAAGTCTCCCTCGGTGCCGCCGTGGAGGGGCACGTCGAGATCCGCGGCGGCCTCGAGCCCGGCCAGCTCGTCGTCACCCGCGGCAACGAGCGGCTCCGGCCGGGCATGGCCGTGTCGTTCCAGCCGCCCGCCTCCTGACACGGCCCACCGTCGCCCTTCTCCCCCGCCCCGGCGTGTCGCCATGAACCTGATCGCGGCCTGTGTCGCCAATCCGGTGAAGGTGGCCGTCGGCGTGCTGCTCGTGGCGCTCTTCAGCACGCTCGCGCTCCTCACGATGCCCGTGCAGCTGACGCCGGAGGTGCAGATTCCGACGATCAGCGTCGAGTCGCGCTGGCCGGGGGCGAGCCCGCAGGAAGTGGAGCAGGAACTCGTGCAGCCGCTCGAGGAGCAGCTGCGAAGCGTCGAGGGCCTCGTGAAGCTCTCGAGCGAATCGAGCGACTCGGTGGGCGTGGTGGAGCTCGAGTTCACCGTCGGCACCGACATGTCGCAGGCGCTCGTGAAGGTGAACTCGCGGGTGCAGCAGGTGCGCGACTGGCCGATCGACGCCGACCGCCCCGTGATCAGGACGGCCGGGGCCAACGACCGGCCGGTGGCCTGGCTGATCCTCGGGCAGGGGGCGCCCGACGCGGCCGCGCTCGCCCGGGCGAAGGCCGACCACCCGCACCTGGCCGCCGCCCTCGACCGGGTGGGTTCGGCCCGCTCGACCGATCTGGCCCTCTACCGGCTCCGCCGGCTGGTGGCCGACCATCCGGAACTGGCGTCGCTCCTGCCGCCGGACGTCGATGTCGAGGCGGTCAAGCGGCTGGCGGAGAACGAGATCGAGGCGCGGCTGGAGCGGGTCGACGGCGTGTCGGGCGCCGACCTGGTGGGGGGCCGCGAGGACGAACTGCAGGTGATCGTGGATCCGCAGCGGCTGGCCGCCCGCAACCTGACCATCGACGACCTCCGCGCGGCGCTGGCCAACCAGAACCAGGACACCTCCGGAGGCGACGTCTGGGAGGGGAAGCGGCGCTACGTCGTCCGCACGCTGGGCCAGTTCCGCTCGCCCGGGCAGGTCGAGGCCGTGATCATCTCCCGGCGGGACGGCAAGCCCGTCTACGTCCGCGACGTGGCCACCGTGCAGTTGGGCACCAAGAAGCCCGAGGGCGTGGTGCGGCGGTTCGGCTCCAAGAACATCGCCATCAAGATCACCCGCGAGACCGGGGCGAACGTCCTGGAGCTGATGCGGGAACTGCGGGGCGTGGTGGCCGACATCGACCGCGGGCTCCGCCCCCGCGGCCTCGGCCTTGCGATCGTGTACGACGAGACGACCTACATCGACTCGGCGATCGGCCTGGTGCGCGACAACATCGTGGTCGGCGGCGTGCTGACGGTGGTCACCCTGCTCGTCTTCCTGCGAAACGTCCGCAGCACCCTGATCGTGGCCCTGGCGATCCCGGTGAGCGTGGTGGGCACGTTCCTCGTGCTGGCGCTCGGCGGCCGCACGTTGAACGTGATCAGCCTCGCGGGCATGGCCTTCGCCGTGGGCATGCTCGTCGACAACGCCGTGGTGGTGCTCGAGAGCATCTTCACCCGCTGGACCGGCGGCGAGGACGCCCGGACGGCGGCCGTGAAGGGGGCGGGCGAGGTCTGGGGGGCGGTGCTCGCCAGCACCCTCACGACGGTGGCCGTGTTCCTGCCGGTGTTGTTCGTGCGGGAGGAGGCGGGGCAGCTCTTCGGCGACATCGCCCTGGCGATCAGCGCGGCGGTGCTGCTCTCGCTCGTGGTCTCCGTGCTCGTCGTGCCGGTGGCCGCCGCGTGGCTGCTCCGCGGCCCGCAGCGGCTGCGAACCGGCACCGACAGGCCGGCCGACCCGTTGGCCCGGCTCGGGGCGGCCTTCACGGCGGGCGTCGTGGGGATCGACCGGTTCCTGCTCGGCGGGCGGGCGCGGCAGCTGGCGGCCTCGGGCGCGATCGTCGCGGCCGCGGCGGCGGCCACCTGGCTGTTGCTGCCCAAGGTGGAATACCTGCCCGAGGGCAATCGCAACCTCGTGTTCGGCATTCTCCTGCCGCCACCGGGCTACAACCTCGACGAACTGTTGCGGATGGGCGACGTGGTCGAACAGCGGCTGCTGCCCTACTGGGACGTCGATCCCGGCACGCCCGAGGCGGCGGCGCTCGACGCGCCGATCCTGGGCGACATGTTCTTCGTGGCCCGCGGCAAGAGCGTGTTTCTGGGGCTGCGGGCCCTCGATCCCCTCCAGGCCTCGAAGCTCGTGCCGCTGGTGCAGCGGGTGGCCGCCGACCTGCCGGGCACGTTCGCGGTGGCGCGGCAGTCGAGCCTCTTCGACCAGGGCATCGGTTCGGGCCGGTCGATCGACGTCGAGATCACGGGGCCCGACCTGGCGAAGCTCGTCCAGCTCGGGGGCCGCGTGATGGGGATGCTCGCCGAGGCCACGCCCGGCAGCCAGAACCTGCCCAAGCCCTCGCTCGACCTCTCGAGCCCCGAGGTGCAGCTGGTGCCCCGCTACGAGCAGGCCGCGGACATGCGGCTCGACGCCCGTCAGCTCGGCTACATGGTCGACTGCCTCGTGGACGGCGGCTACGCCACCGACTACTTCCTCGGCAGCGACCGGATCGACCTCGTGATCAAGGGGGACGACCGGTTCGTGCAGCGGACGCAGGACCTGCGGAGCCTGCCGGTCGTGACTCCGGGCGGCCAACTCGTGCCGCTCGAGGCGGTGGCCGAGGTGCGGCAGTTTTCCAGCGGCCCCGAGCAGATCCTGCACCGCGAGCGGGAGCGGGCGATCACGGTGCAGGTGTCGCCGCCCGCCAAGATGCCGCTCGAGGAGGCCCAGGAGCGGATCCAGTCGCTCGTGATCGATCGGCTGGCCGCGGATGGGGCGCTCGACGGCGGCTACCGGATCACGCTCGGCGGCACGGCGGACAAGCTGCGGGCCACCTGGGACGCGCTCTGGTTCAACCTGGCGATCGCGGGGCTGATCACCTACCTGCTCTTGGCGGCGCTCTTCGAGTCGTGGTTCTATCCCGCCGTGATCATCGCGGCCGTTCCGCTGGGGAGCATCGGCGGTCTCCTCGGCCTGGCAACGCTCAATGCCGCAGGCGGGCCGTTCGGGATCTTCCAGCCGCTCGACGTGCTCACGATGCTCGGCTTCGTGATCCTGATCGGCACGGTCGTCAACAACCCGATCCTGATCGTGGACCGGGCGCTGCAGCTCGTCCGCGACGAGGGGGCCGAGCCGACCGACGCGATTCTGGAGGCCGTGCGAGGCCGCATCCGGCCGATCTTCATGACCACCCTGACGACCCTCCTGGGCCTCTTGCCGCTGGTGATCTTTCCCGGTGCCGGCAGCGAGCTCTACCGGGGCCTGGGGAGCGTGCTGCTCGGCGGCCTGCTCGTCTCGACGCTGGTCACGCTCGTGCTGGTGCCCCTGCTCCTGGGCCTCTGCCTGCGGAAGCCTCGGGCGGCTGCCGGTCAGGCGGCCCGCGCGGGCGACGGCGTCGGATCCACGGCCGATCTGGTTCCGCAGGTCGCGACGGCGGCGGCCGGCAGGTAGTCGGCCCGACGCTGAGAACCCGCGAGTCGTGCCCGCAGGCGGATGCATTCCGTCCGCCCTCCGGTCCGCCCACGGTCGCCAGGTGCGTTCCGCTCGGCCGTGGCACTTTTTTCGGCGGAGTCGGAAATACCGCATATGGCGAAGGTGGCCGGCGTTGGCAGCCTTCTGTCGCTCGATTCGGGCGGATGGGTCTGCGACCACGAACGGGGGATCTGTCATGACCGAGAGACGATTGCCGCGGGCATTTCGCTCCGTTGGATTCGCGGCCACGCTTCCCGCCCTCACGCTTGCCACGGTCGTCGCGGTGCTTGCGGGCCCCGCTCTTGCCGCCAGCGGTTCCTGGTCGGCGACGACGAGTGGAAACTGGAGCGACGCTGCCAACTGGGACGGTGGCACGATTGCCGACGGCGTGGGCTTCAGCGCGACGTTTGCCAGCGACATCGCCTCCAACGTCACCGTGACACTCGACTCGAATCGAACGCTCAACAAGGTGGTCTTCGGCGACGCCACCACCGCGACCGCGGGCAGTTGGGTCATCGCATCCGCGACCGCCGCCCCGGCGACCCAGGAGCGCCTGACGCTGAATGGGGGCGGCAACGCGGCAACCGTCACGGTCAATGCCCTCGGCACGAATGCGACGGCGACGCTCTCCGCCCCCATCACGGTGACTCAAGGCACGTTTGTAAAAGACGGTGCGGGCACGCTGATTCTGCCCAACACGCTTGCCACGCCTGATCCGAATCGCAACATGATCGGCGGAAAGACGGCGATCACGGGGGGCACGCTCCAGATCGCTGCGGACGTCTCGCTCGGCGGACAGCCGGGATCGTACGTTGCCGATCACCTGTCCATTTCGAACGGCGCCACGCTGCGGACGAACGGCGCCTTGACCCTGGGCAACAACCGCGGCGTCACGATCGGAGTCGGCGGCGGCACGCTCAGCGTCAACAACGGCTTGCTGACCTACGCGGGCCGGTTCAGCGGTGCGGGGGAGACCCTGACGACGACCGGAGCGGGGGGCATCAGCCTGAGGAACACTTCGGGCAGTCCGACCGAAGTCAACTGGGACTTTAGCGGCGCAGCATCCCGCATCTTCTTTCGAAACACCAATGCCCTCGGCCTTGGCAGCGTGAGGGTGCGAAATGCCGTCCGTCTGGTCAGTGAGTCCTCGGCGATGGGTGTCGTGACCAACGCGATTACCGTCGACAACGGCGGCGGTATTGCAGCGAGATCGGGCGCGGTCACGTTCGCCAACGTCATCTTGCCGTCGGCCGGTTCGGTGATCCTCAACAAGGACGATGCACTCACCTACGGCCTGACGGTCTCTTCGAATAACACCCTGACGGGTGATCTGACCATCGACACCTCGCAGGGGGGCGCGAGCCCTGTCGGCGATGTGACGCTCGCGGGCGTATTTTCCGGTGCCGGCGGGCTCGTGAAGACGGGCACGGGCGCGTCAGGCCGAGTGATTCTCGCCGGCGACAACACCTATTCGGGCAGCACGACGGTCACGACCGGGACGCTCTTGGTGAATGGCAACCAGTCGGCGGCGACGGGCCCCGTGCTCGTCGCGACCGGGGCGACGCTCGGCGGCACGGGAACCGTGGGGGGCGCCACGACGATCGCAACCGGCGCCACGCTCTCGCCCGGTGCAAGCCCCGGCACGCTCAGCTTCACGCAGGGCGTCACGCTCGCCGCGGGAAGTCAGTACAACTGGCAGATGCTTTCGGCCACCGGCACGGCCGGCGCGGCCGACGCCTGGGATCTCCTCAGCGTGGGCGGGTCGCTGGCGATCGATGCGACCGCCGCCGATCCCTTCCGGCTCAATCTCTGGACGCTCGCCAGCACGGCTCCCGACGTGAGCGGCCCCGCTGCGAACTTCGACCCCGCCCAGACCTATGCCTGGACGATCGCGTCGGCGGCCGGCGGAGTGACCGGCTTCGCGGCCGACAAGTTCGTCGTCGAGACGGCGGCCGCGAACGGCACCGGCGGCTTCGCGAACACCTTCGGCACAGGCACGTTCTCAGTGAACCTCACGGGGAACGATCTCCAACTCGTGTTCGCGCCGGCTGGGCCGACCGATGTGATCGTGATCGACGTGCCGAGCGGGACGCAGACCCAGTCCGAAGCGGGCTACCCCGCGATCCCGGTGGCCACGTCCGTGACCAAGATCGGGGCGGGCACGGTGGTGTTCGACGCGACGAACACCTACGCCGGTCCGACAACGGTGTCGGCCGGCACGCTCGAGGTCGCGGCCGCCGGTGCCGTCGGCGGCTCAGCGGTGACCGTCGCTGCGGGAGCGACGCTGGGGATCGCTTCGGGCGTCACGATGCGTTCCCCAGCGGTGATCCTCGACGGCGGCACGTTGACAGGCTCCGCCGTGGTCGTGAATGCCTCCACCGGCATCACGTCTCTGACGATCAATGCCGGCACGATCGCCGGCACGCCGTCGCTGGTGGTCGGCGCGGGTGGGCTCGTGGACCTGCCGGATGCGACCCGCCTCAGCCTCGGCGTGGCGGGCCTGGCCGTCACCGAGACCGGCGGCGGCGGCAAGATCGATCTCGGGGCCGGTGAGCTGGCGATCGCCGCCGGTGGCATCTCGGCGGCCGACCTCCGGGCCGACATCATCGCCGGCCTCAACGGCGGCAACTGGGACGGCACGACGGGCATCACGTCGGCCGCAGCCGCCTCCTCCGGCGGCACGCGGGCAGTCGGCTACACGGTGGCCGGAGACGGGGCGGCGCGGG
>JBJTAA010000076.1:0-2005 GCA_046090525.1 Planctomycetota bacterium | reverse complement strand
GGCGGCGAGCTTGGCCTCGGCCGTCCCCTTCCCGCCGGAGATGATCGCCCCGGCATGGCCCATCCGCTTGCCCGGCGGAGCCGTCCGGCCCGCGATGAAGGCGGCCACGGGCTTGGTCACGTGGTGCTTCACGAACTCGGCCGCTTCCTCCTCGGCGCTGCCGCCGATCTCCCCCATCATCAGAATCGCGTGGGTGTCGGGATCGGCCTCGAAGAGCCTGAGAATGTCGATGAACGACGAGCCCACGAGCGGGTCGCCGCCCAGCCCCACGCAGGTGCTCTGGCCGTGACCGAGCTGCGTCAACTGCCAGACTGCCTCGTAGGTGAGCGTGCCCGAACGGCTCATCACGCCCACGTGGCCGGGGGTGTGGATGTAGCCGGGCATGATCCCGATCTTGCATTCCGCGGGCGTGATCACGCCGGGGCAGTTGGGGCCGATCAGGCGACTGCCTGAGTCCTTGAGCACCGGCAGCACGCGGGCCATGTCGAGGACGGGGATCCCCTCGGTGATCGCCACCACCAGCTCGATGCCGGCACCGATGGCCTCCAGGATCGCGTCGGCGGCGAACGCGGGCGGCACGAAAATCATCGTGGCGTTGCAGCCCGTGGCGTCGCGGGCCTCGGCGACCGTGTTGAAGACGGGTAGGCCGGCCACCGTCTCCCCCTTCTTGCCCGGCGTCACGCCGCCGACCATACGGGTGCCGTAGTCGAGGCAGCCCCTGGTGTGAAACTCACCGACCTTGCCGGTGATGCCCTGGCAGATGACGCGGGTATCGCGATTGACGAGGATGCTCATGGGAGAAGGGCACGCGGAAAGCCGGAAGCCGGCGGGATGGAAAGGGGTGGGTGGGTCTCAGGCCTTGCTGGCGGCGACGACCTTCTTGGCCGCGTCGGTGAGGCCGTCGGCGGTGATGATGGCCGTGCCGCTCTCGGCCAGGATTTTCTTGCCTTCGGCGACCTCGGTGCCCTCGAGCCGCACCACGAGCGGCACCTTGAAGCCGACGGTCTTCGAGGCCTCGACGAGGGCGTTTGCGATCGTCGTGCACCGCATGATGCCGCCGAAGATGTTGACCAGGATCGCCTTGACGTTCTTGTCGGACAGGATGATCCGGAAGGCTTCGGTGACCGCCTTGACGTCGGCACCGCCGCCCACGTCGAGGAAGTTGGCGGGCTGGCCGCCGTGGAGCTTGACCAGGTCCATCGTGCTCATCGCCAGGCCGGCCCCGTTGACGAGGCAGCCGATCGTGCCGTCGAGCTTCACATAGGAGAGGCCCGCGGCAGCGGCCCGAATCTCGGCCGGCTCCTCCTCGGCCTCGTCGCGGAGAGCCACGACGTCCTTGTGGCGAAAGAGTGAGTTGTCGTCGAAGGTCATCTTGGCGTCGAGCGCCACAAGCGTGCCCTCCTTCGTGAGCACGAGGGGATTGACCTCGAGGAGCGAGGCGTCGAGATCGACGAAGGCCTGGCAGAGCTTCTTGAAGAAGGTCTCGGCGTGTCGCCACGAGGCCGTGGGCAGATCGAGCTTCGAGGCCAGCAAGCGTGCCTGCCAGCCGGCGAGGCCCCGGTCGGGGTCGAAGGGCTCCGAGAGGATGAGCTCCGGCGTCTTGGCGGCGACCTCCTCGATGTCCATGCCGCCGGCGGTGCTCGCGATCAGCACCGGCGAACGGGCGGCCCGGTCGACCAAGATCGCGCAGTAGAGCTCGCGGTCGATCGCACAGCCGCTTTCGACGAACACCTGCCGCACGGTCTGGCCGGCGGGACCGGTTTGGATCGTGACGAGCGTCTGGCCGAGAAGCCCCTGGGCGATCCGTTCGGCGTCGGCCGCGCTCTTCGCGAGTTCCACGCCCCGCTGGCCGGTGCCGGGCACCTGCCCCTTGCCGCGGCCGCCGGCATGGATCTGGGCCAAGACACCGGCCGAGGCCGCCGCCGCCTACACGGCGCTCGGCACGCCGATCTGCGCCGTCAAGGCCCAGATCCATGCCGGCGGCCGCGGCAAGGGGCAGGTGCCC
>JBJTAA010000075.1:0-3786 GCA_046090525.1 Planctomycetota bacterium | reverse complement strand
CCCGCGGCCCCAGCACGATCCCGTACCCGCCCGACTCGTTGGCGGGCTTGATGACCAGTTCTGCGAGGTGGTCGAGCACATGGCCGCACTGGTCCGGCTCCCCGCAGACGTAGGTCGGCACGTTGGGCAGGATGGCATCCTCGCCCAGGTAGTAGCGGATGATCTGCGGCACGTACGCGTAGACGGCCTTGTCGTCGGCGATGCCGGTGCCGGGCGCGTTGACCAGCGCCACGTTGCCCGCCCGGTAGGCGTCCATCAGCCCCGGCACACCCACGACGGAATCCTCGCGGAAGCACCGCGGATCGAGGAAGTCGTCGTCGATCCGCCGGTAGATCACGTCCACCCGCTCGAGTCCCCGCGTCGTGCGCATGAAGACCACGTCGCCCTGGACCACGAGATCCGAGCCCTGCACCAGCTCCACGCCCATCTGCCGGGCCAGGAAGCTGTGCTCGAAGTAGGCGGAGTTGTAGATCCCGGGCGTGAGCACGACCACGGTCGGATCGCGGGCCTGCCGCGGGGCCACGTACTGCAGCATCGCGAGCAACTTCTCGGGGTAGTCCTCGACCGGGCTGATCCGCAGCCCCTCGAACAGCTGCGGGAAGGTCCGCTTCATCACCTCGCGGTTCTCGAGCACGTATGAGACACCCGACGGCGTGCGGAGGTTGTCCTCGAGGACGTACATCACGCCGTCGGCCCCACGGACGAGATCGGTGCCCGTGATGTGGCACCAGATGCCCCGCGGGGGCGCGAGGCCGGCGCAGGGGCCGCGGAAGCACTTGCCGGAGTCGACCAGCCAGTCGGGCACCACGCCGTCGGCCACGATCTGCCGCTTGTTGTAGACGTCGTCGATGAACAGGTTGAGCGCCCGGATCCGCTGGGCGAGGCCCCGCTCGATCACGGCCCACTCCGCGGCCTCGATCACCCGGGGCACGATGTCGAAGGGCCAGATCTTCTCCGTCCCGGCCTCGTGGCCGTAGACGTTGAACGTGATGCCCATCGTCAGGAGCGACTTGTCGGCCGCCCGCTGCCGCTCGGCGAGTTCGCCATTCGAGAACCCGGCCAGCCGCTGGACCAGCCGCTCGGCCCCCGGGCGGGGCCGGCCCGCGCCGTCGAAGAGCTCGTCGTGAAAGCCCTCGGTCTGGTAGGCTTCGAGATCCATGGCGGCTAGCGTTGCCCCGCGGGGCCGCGGGGAAGGGGTGGGTGCCCGGGCGATCGGTCCGCCAGCCGTGCGGCCCGGAGAGTTCTGGGAAGATACCCGACGGGCCACACCCGAGAAATGCCCGACGCGCCGCGCGGCCGTGGCATCAGCCGCGCGGGCCGACGAGGTCTCCCAGGAGCCGGCCCATCTCCTCGGCCGGCACCGGCATCCGCACCACGCGCCGCCGCTCGTCCGTCTTCGCGGCCTCGGCGAACCCGGCCTGCTTGGGCCCGATCAGCAGGACGGCCGGCACGCCCGAGAGGAAGGCATCGCTCGAGAGCGCATTGAAGGCATCGACGGCGTCGGCACCGAGCGCGTGGGTGCTGAGCACGAGACAGTCGGCCGGGGCCGGCGTCGACGAGAAGCGGGAGAGCGCCCGCCGCGGGTTCTCCGTGAGCAGCACCTTGTAGCCCAGTTTCGTGAAGAACTCCCGCAGCGTCTGCTGGGCCTTCTCGCCCGCTTCCACGAGCATCAGGCTGCCCCGATGCGCGGCCGCCGCCGCCGGCTGCTCCTCCTCGGTCACAGGGCCGCCGTTGCGGCGGGCGATCAGCGACTCGGCCCTGCGGCGCACGTCCCCGGCGGTCTGCCACCGCTCCAGCGGGTCGAGGTTCATCATCCGCGACACGAATTCGACGACGTCTCGGGGCAGGTCCGGGCACCGCTGCGCCAGCGGCACGACGCTCCGATACCGCTGCGGATCGGCCCGCTCGTTGCGGTCGCGGGTCTCCTTGAGCGGCGACGCGCCGGCCACCGCCCAGTAGGCGATCGTGCCCAGGAAGTAGATGTCGCTGCGGATCGCGTCGTTCTTCATGCCGGTGAGCTTCTCGAGCGCCGCGTAATCGATCGTGCGGGGCTGATCGACGCGGCCCAGGCCGCGGTCGCCGGTGTCGTCCACGCCCGCGAGGCCGAAGTCCACGAGCTTGGCCTGGCCGGTCGCGGAGACGAGCACGTTGGAGGCCTTGAGGTCGCGGTGGGTGACGCCGCGACGGTGGGCATATTCGAGGGCGGACGCCAGTTGGCAGATGAGGTCGAGCGCCTTGGGCACGTCGAGCGCGCCCCGGATCTTCACGAGCTCCCGCAGGGTCTGTCCCTCCACGAACTCCATCGTGATGTAGCTCGCGCCGTGCTCCTCGCCCACGTCGTCGATCGCCACGATGTTGGGGTGCCGCAGCAGCCGGCCCATCTCCCCTTCGTGCCGGAAGGCGCGGCACTTCTCGGGATCGTTCGCGTAGCGGTTGCGGAGCACCTTGACGGCCATGATCGCGCCGGTATCGCGCTGAATCGCTCGGTAGACCCGGGCGAAGGAGCCGGCACCGATCTGGTAGAGCACCACGGCGCGGCCGTAGGCGTAGCCGCGGCGCTCTCCCTTCAGGAGCCGGTCGAGCTGGTAGCCGGTGACGAGCTCCCGGCGGACGAGCGCCTGGCCGAAATCCGCCGCCGTCGCATGACCGCCGACGTCCCGCAGCGTCTCCTGGACGGAGGCCGGCGGCACGAGTTCCAGGTGGCCGACGAGGTGGGCCAGATCGTCGGCGGTGGCGGGCTTCATGGGAGGCCAGGGGGTGGGCACGGCGGCTGCCGCCCGCGGGGATTGTGTGGATTCCGTGAGCGGGCGCCGCTCCGGAAAAATACCCGTTTCCAGGCCCAAAAGCGAGCGTCCAGCCCGTCCCCAGCCGGCCTCGACGCGGTCCCCGAGGGCCTGAGACGTCTGGAGCCGCCTCGGCCGCACCTGCTACAAGCCCCGGCCCGTCATGCCCGCAGTCCCCGCTGCCAGCGTTCATGCGCTCCCTCGCCTCCCATTCAGCCGCGCTCCGGTTCGCCGTCGCCGTCACGACCGCGGCGTGGGCGGCGGCCTCGGCGGCCGGCACGCTGGAGGACGGCTGCGAGGGGCCCGACGTCGCCTGGCGGCCCGGTGCCGCCGCGGGCATCAGCGTGGTGGAGCATGCCCGCTCGTCCGACAAGCCGCACCGCGGCCAGCGGTGTGAACGGCTCGTCGTCGATGCATCGGGCACGACCACGGTCTCGCTCGTGTGGCCCGTCGGGCCGGCGGCCGTGATCGATGAACTCGAGGCAGCGGTCTGGGTGCGATCGAGCCGCCCGAACGTGCGTCTCGCCGCCCGCGTGCAACTGGCCGGAGCGACCGGGCCCGTCGAGGTGCTCGTGCCCGGCGCGGCGACGGCCGACATTGGCCATTGGGAGCGGCTCGAGGTGGCCGACGTGCCCCGCAGTCTGGCCAGACAGTTGCCCGCCCTGCGGCTCGAGCACGGAGCCGACCTCGCGGTCGAAGGGGCGGTGGTGACCGCCCTGGTGATCGACGTCGCGGTCGGGCCGGGACGTCATGAACTCGCCGTGGACGACGTCTCCGCCACGGGGCTCGTCATGGCCGGCCGCCACATCGATCCCGACGTGCGGCAGGCCGCGGCGGCGGCGCCGGCAGCCGATCCGCCCGCCGGCCTGGCCCGCGGCGTGCTGGAGGTCGATGGCCTGCCCTTCTTTCCCCGGGCCATCGATTGGAACGGCGAACCGTTCGCGACGCTCGCGGAGTTGGGCTTCAACTGCGTCCGACTTCCGGCCCCGGCCGCCGGTGACCA
>JBJTAA010000074.1:0-6448 GCA_046090525.1 Planctomycetota bacterium | reverse complement strand
CTGGCGGTAGGGGAGACGGAGGACCCCGGCTTTTCCCGGATGACGTTCGTGCTGCGGGGCGACAACCGCGTGCTCGACCAGGTGCGCCGCCAACTCGAGAAGATCGTGACGGTGGTCCGGGTGGACGACATCAGTTCCCGCAACTTCGTGGAGCGGGACCTGATGCTGATCAAGGTGTCCGCCGAGGCCGGCCCCGCCCGCAGCGAGGTCAAGGAACTGGCCGAGATCTTCCGGGGCCGGATCGTCGACGTCGCCACCGACAGCGTGATCGTCGAGATCTCGGGCACCGAGAAGAAGCTCGAGGGCTTCATCGAGCTGATGCGGCCCCACGGCATCCTCGAACTCGTCCGCACCGGCCGGATCGCGATGGTCCGGGGCAGCCCGGTGACCCGCGAGATGGCCGAGGCCGACGACGTGGGCCCGCCGCCCGACGCCGGTGCCGAATCGCTGGCCTGACCGCCCGCTCACCGTTTGCTCCCACCCGCCCCTCCCCCGATCGGAGTTTTTCCTTGGCCGCCACGATCTATTACGACGCCGACGCCGACCTCAAGGACCTGGCCGGCAAGACCATCGCCATCATCGGCTACGGCTCGCAGGGCCATGCCCAGGCCCAGAACCTGCGGGACAGCGGCCTCAAGGTGGTCGTCGCGCAGCGGTCGGGCGGGCCCAACTACGAGCTGGCCAAGAGCCACGGCTTCGAGCCCCTCTCCGTCGAGGACGCGGTCAAGCAGGCCGACGTGATCAACATCCTCCTGCCCGACGAGCTGCAGGGCGACGTCTACAAGACGAGCATCCGCCCGCACCTCAAGAAGGGGGCGGTGCTGATGGCGAGCCACGGCTTCAACTTCCACTTCGGGCAGGTCGAGCCGCCGCCGGGGCACGACATCCTGCTCGTGGCCCCCAAGGGCCCCGGCCACCTCGTCCGCAGCGAGTACGTGAAGGGGGGCGGCGTGCCCTGCCTGATCGCGCTGGGGCCGGGGGCGAGCGACGCCACGCGGAAGATCGGCCTGGCCTACGCCAAGGGCATCGGCGGCACGCGGGGCGGCGTGATCGAGACCACGATCGCCGAGGAGACCGAGACGGACCTGTTCGGCGAGCAGGCCGTGCTCTGCGGCGGCGTCTCGGAGCTCATCAAGGCGGGCTTTGACACGCTCGTGGAGGCGGGCTACCAGCCGGAGATGGCCTACTTCGAGTGCCTGCACGAGATGAAGCTGATCGTCGACCTGCTCTACCAGGGCGGCCTCGAGTACATGCGCTACAGCGTCTCGAACACCGCCGAGTATGGCGACTACACCCGCGGCAAGCGGATCATCACCGCCGAGACCCGGGCCGAGATGCGGAAGATCCTCGAGGAGGTCCGCTCGGGGCAGTTCGCCCGCGACTGGATCCTCGAGAACCGGGCCGGGGCGGCGATGTTCAAGGCCACCCGCCGCCGCGAGCGGGAGCACAAGCTCACCGAGACGGGCCGCCGTCTCCGCAAGATGATGAAGTGGATCGAGAGCAAGGAAGTGTGAGCGATCATGGCTGGCGAAGACGCTGAGTCGCGGGCGCTGTACGAGCAGCTCCAGCCGGGAGACCGGGTGGAGGTGACCCATGGCGTCACGGTCGGCTCGAGCGGCGCGTGGCAGACGACGACCATCGGCCGCGTGCTGCGGCGCGAGCGGCGGCGGCACGGGCTGCACTTCCGCCGCAACCCCGACGACAAGGTCTACAGCGACGTCCTGATCCTGACCCGCGACGACGGCGAACTCACCACGATCACGATGGACGAGTTCACCCGGCTGAAGAAGCTGTAGGCGCCGGCCGCCGGCTCAGCCGGCCGCCTGCCTGACGGGCGCTGCCGCGTCGACGGGCCGGTGGGCGATCTCCGGAAAGGCCTCGCTCGAGGCCTGGCCCCCGCCGGCGCGGATGCCCAGGGCCACGAGCAGCCCTCGCCTCAGGTGGCGAAACGGCACCGCCACGCTGCGATGGGCCCGGATCCACCAGGGCCTCGAGCGGGCGAGATCGGCCGCCCGCAGACCGCGGTCCTCCGGCCGGTGGCGGAACTCGTGCTTGAGCAGGTGGTATTCGTCGCACCGCTGCAGGAGCCGCAGCACGCCGCCGAGGAGCAGGCGTGCGACCCGGGCCCGGGGCAGCGCGAACGAGATCTGGAAATCGATCAGGTGCGGCCGCCCCTGCCGATCGACGAGGATGTTCTCCCGCTTGTGGAGATCGACGTGGGCCACGCCCCGGGCGTGGACCTCCGCCAGCAGCTGGCGAAAGGTGGGGAAGAAGCGGTCGTCGACCCGTTCGCCGATGGCCAGCGCGTGGCCGGCGATCCACTGCCGCGACACCGCGTGCGGCAGCTGCTTGCCGTCGCACGACACGGGGCCGAGCGACACCGGGATGCCCTCGATGCCCGCGAGCCGCTCCATGAAGGCGGCCTCCCGGGCCGCCAGCTTCCTGCCCAGCCAGCGCATCGGCAGGCCGAGGATCGGCTGCCGGCGATTGAACTTGCACAGCGCCCGGCGGGTCGCCGAGGCGTAGATGCCGGTGGCGGCCCACGAGTCGTGCTTGAGGATCTCGTGGAGGCGGAAGGTCTCGCCCGAGATTTCGACGGCCGGCGGGGGATCGTCGTGCCCCAACGCGCGAAACATCGCCGGCCGGGGCCGCACGTGGGTGTCGGCGGCAGCCGCGACGAGCCGCAGGGCCCGCCCGTCTCCGTGCTCCGCACCCCGGCCCCGGTCGTTCCCGATCCGCCTCTCGGATGCAAGCGACCGCATGGAAGGAACATCGGCATCGCGGCGGCCGCTGCGCCCGCCCGCGTCCGGCGGGCCGGATCGTCACCCGTGCTTCGCCGCGGCCCGCGGACTCACCAGTCGCCCCAGCCTGCCCAGGGTCGGATGCGCTGCCGCAGGGCCCCGCGCTCGAGCGGGCCGAAGTGCCGTGAGTCACGGCTGCCCGAAGGGAAGTCTCCGAGCACGAAGATCTCGCCGGCCGCGAGCGACCAGGTGGCGACCCCGGCGGCGGCGGGCCGCAGGAGCACGTCGCGCCAGGTGGTGATCCGCTCGATCACCGCCGGCTCGTCGGCGCCCGTCACGTCGAGCGCCAGCGGCGGGGAGCGATCCTCGTCGTCCGCGTCGGTCACTTCGGCCCAGGGGCGGGCCACCGGCCAGCGGTCCGGCGCGGCCGCCGGGAGGCACAGGCGACCGCCAGCCGTGCTCCCGGTGCGGTCCCCGACGGGCCAGGCCGCGGCGACGGCATGCCCGTCGAGCCGGCCGGCCACCACCGCATAGCGGCCGGCGGCGGGCAGCCGCCACACGACCGAGAGCGGTCCCACGCGAGCCCGCACGCGCACCGGCCCGGTGCGAACGGCGCCGGCCGCGACGACGACCTCCGCCGCGAAGCCCGCGTCGTGAACGGGCAGGAGCAGCCGGCTCACCTCGCCGGTCGCGAACGGGGCGTCGTCGAGCACGAGCGCCGGGGCCTGCGACCAGGCACTGCCGGCCGGGCCGGCCGCATCCAGCGCCGAGCCGAGTCCCGCCAGGAGCCGTGGCCCCTTGAGCACCGTCCGGCCGTCGACGACGAGGTCGCCAGCCACGAGCGCGACCGTCTCGCCCGCCAGCCCGGCCACCCGCTTGAGGCCGGTTGATCCGTCGGGCAGGGTCACGATCCAACGGTCGAACCGCTCGGGCGGCCGCCAGCGGTCGAGTTCGGCGAACCAGCCGGTGGAGACGACGTCGCCCGGCAAGAGTCCCGGCCCCATCGACACGCCGTCCACCACGTACCGCCGCGGCGCCGCGAACAGGCCGAGAGTGAGCGTGACCGCGACGGCGACGACGAAGGCGGTGCGACGATTCATCTCAGCGACGCGGTCGTGGGCGTGCGCACCGTGGGAGCCGTGAGGGGTTGCCGGTGCCCCAGAGCCGGCCTTGGCAGCGAGCGGAGGCAGGATGCCGGGAGCGAGTTGGCATGGAGCGAACGGAGGCCAGCATGGCCGGAGTGAGCGTCTGGGCGACGGGGACCGGCACCCCCGAGCCGACCACCCAACGTGAAGTCCAAGCTGATCCGGTCACGGCGTGACCGGACTCCTGGGAGCGCAGGGCCGCCCCTACACGCTCGCCCACTGGTGGCTCTGGGCGCTCTTCAAGACCGCGTCGCAGACCTTCTGCGTCTCGAGCGCGTCGCGGAAGGTCGGGGGGCAGGGCTGACCCTTCGCGTAGGCCTCGAGGAAGTCGGCCACCTGGTGCACGAACGAGTGCTCGTAGCCGATCGCCAGGCCCGGCACCCACCACTTGCCCATGTAGGGATGGTCGCCGTCGGTCACGTGGACGCTCTTCCAGCCCCGCTCCGGTCCCGCGTCCTTGTAGTCGAACACCTGCAACCGGTGGAGATCGTGGAGATCCCACTTGAGGCTCATGTGCTCGCCGTTGATCTCGAAGGTGTAGAGCGCCTTGTGGCCGCGGGCGTAGCGGGTGCTCTCGAACAGGCCCAGCGAGCCGTTCGTGAAGTGGCAGAGGAACGAGCAGGCGTCGTCGATCTTCACCGGCTCCACCTTGCCGGTGAGCGTGTGCTTCCGCTCCTTCACGAACGTCTCGGTCATCGCCGTGACGTCCTTGACCTTGCCGTTGAGCCAGATCGCCGTGTCGATGCAGTGGGCCAGGAGGTCGCCGGTCACGCCGCTGCCGGCCGCCGCCGCGTCGAGCCGCCAGAGGGCCGCGCCCCCCTGGGGCAGGTCGGCGTTGATCGTCCAGTCCTGGAGGAACTCGGCCCGATAGTGGAACACGCGGCCGAGCCGGCCGGCGTCGATGATCTGCTTGGCGAAGGTGACCGCCGGGATGCGGCGGTAGTTGTACCAGACGGTGTTGGGCACGCCGGCCTGCTCGACGGCCGCGCACATCCGCTCCCCTTCGGCCGTGTCCATCGAGAGGGGCTTCTCGCAGAGGATCGCCTTGCCGTGCCTGGCCGCCTCAATCGCGATCTCGGCGTGGAGGTTGTTGGGGGTGCAGATGTCGACGGCGTCGATGTCGTCGGCGGCCACGAGCTTCCGCCAGTCGGTCTCGACCCGCTTGTAGCCCCAGCGGTCGGCGAAGGCCCGGGCCTTGTCGGCGTCGCGGGCGGCCACGGCCTGGAGCACCGGGAGATACTCGAGGTCGAAGAAGTCCTTGACGCGGTTGTAGCCGTTGGAGTGGGCCCGGCCCATGAAGCCGTAGCCGATCATGCCGATGCGGAGGGGTTTGGCCATCGTGGTTGTCCTCTGGGGGTCGGTTGAAGTGATCGGGTCTGTCCGCCAAAACCGCCAGGCGGGGGCACGTGCTCGCCGCCGGCGGATTTTGACGTCACAAGCTCCACCGGTGTGGGGAGTCGTCTCTGGCAGTCAAAATGCACCGGCGGCTGCGCGCGACCCCCTGCCCGGCTTCCTCGTTCGAAAATAGCGTTCGCTGTTTCCCCTCACGCCCAGCCGTGCGCGTCGCGGACGGCGATCATGGTCTTGAGGATGGTGTTCCAGGTGTGCGGGTTTTCCAGGGTGGCGTTGGGGAACATGCAGCCGTCCCAGCAGATGTGGCGGATGCCGCGGGCGGCCGCCCCCTCGAGCCACAGCCCCGAGCACTTCACGATGTCGAGCTTGCCGGCTGGATCGTCGGCGGGGCAGTGCTTGCCCGTCTTGTCGTGGGAGCCGGCCCCGTGCACCTGGCCGTCGTTCTGGGCCACGTGGAAGTCGATCGTCCAGGGGCGCAGCTTCGCCACCATCGCCTCGTAGGCCGGCCAGAACTCGGCCTCGCTGGAGCCGGGCTGCACGAGGGCGTGCTCGGGGGCGTTGTAGCCGAGCAGGTAGAGGTAGGTGTGCGCGAGGTCGGCCTGGAAGCCGAGCGTCTCGGGCATGCCGACCGCCTCGAGCAGGTCGAGCATGTCCTTCCAGGAGTGCATCCCGGCCCAGCAGATCTCCCCCTCGGCCGCCAGCCGCTGGCCGTGGTCCTGGGCGATCTTGGCCGCCTCACGGAAGGTCTCGGCGATCTTCCTGGTGTTGGCCGCGGGATTCTCCCGCCACTTCCCCACGCCGAACTCCGCCGAGTCGATCCGGATCACGCCGTACTTCCGCACGCCGTGCTTCTCGAAGACGCCGGCGATCCGGCAGGCCATCTTCACGGCCGAGAGGAACTTCTCCCGGGCCGCCGCATCGCCCATCGCCGAGTCGCCGACCGTGCCCGGCCAGACCGGGGCCACGAGCGAGCCCACGCTGAAGCCGTAGGAGGCGACCATGTCGGCCGTGCGCGCCAGTTCGGCGTCGCTCGCCTCGGGGTTCGTGTGCGGCAGGAAGAGGAAGTAGTCGATGCCGTCGAACTTCTGGCCGTTCACCTCGGCCGCGGCCGTCAGCTGCAGCATCCGCTCGAGCGAGATCGGCGGCTCCTGGCCGGGGTCGGTGCCCTTGCCGACGAGGCCGGGCCACATGGCGTTGTGGAGCTTGGGG
>JBJTAA010000073.1:0-2342 GCA_046090525.1 Planctomycetota bacterium | reverse complement strand
CGACACGCCCCATCCGGTGATCTGCCTGATGGAGGAGCAGCAGGGCGTGGTGCAGAAGGGGGGCACGATGCGGCTGGGGGCGCAGCCCTGCGTGCTCGCGGAGGGCACGCGGAGCGCCGCAGCCTACGGGCAGGCGCGGATCTCCGAGCGGCATCGCCACCGCTACGAGTTCAACCCGCGGTATCGCGAGCGGCTGGAGCAGGCGGGCATGGTGATCGCCGGCACGAGCCCCGACGGCACGCTCGTGGAGATCGTGGAGCTGGCCGACCACCCCTGGTTCGTGGCGGTGCAGTTCCACCCGGAGTTCAAGAGCAAGCCGACAGCGGCGCATCCGCTGTTCGCGGGCTTGGTGGCGGCCGCTGTGGAGCGGCACGCCGGCAGCGCGTGGGTGGCCGAAGCGTGAGCCCGTAGCCACGGGTTTCCAGAAAAGTGGCCACGGGTTTCCAACCCGTGGAATCCGTTTGCCACTCCAACCCGTTTTCGGCGGGTCACAGACCCGCCGCCACTTCAGGCACCCTCGATCGATATACTCCGTCCGTTTCGCTCGCCTCCCAGGATCCCGCCATGACCGATTCCGAGCCTCCGGCAACCGACGCCGCCGAGCGGGCCCCAGCCGCGCCGCCGGCGACGTTCGAGTTTCTCGTGCACACGCTCTTCACCCAGGCCCTCATGGCCCTGGGCCGGATCCCCAACCCGATCACCAAGCAGACCCACGTCAACATGGCCACCGCCCGCCACTTCGTGGACATGCTGGCGATGCTCGAGCAGAAGACCGCCGGCAACCTCTCCACCGACGAGGCGCGGATCCTCGAGGAGATCCAGCACCAGCTGCGCATGATGGTCATCACCGGAGGCTCGGGTTCCTGATGGCAGCGGCGATTCTTGACGGCCGGGCCCTCGCCTCGCGGATCGAGGATCAGCTCCGGGCCGAGGTGGAGACGTTCGCCGCGATGTTCAACCGCCGCCCGCGGCTGGTGGTGGTGCTCGTGGGCGACCTGGCCGCGAGCGCGTCGTATGTGAAGAGCAAGGCCGCGGCCGCCGCCCGCGTGGGCATCGACTCGGAGGTGATCTCCGTGGGCGGCTCGGCGAACACGGGCGAACTCGTGTCGCTCGTGGGGCGGATCGTGGCGGGCGACCACGGGCCGGCCGACGGGATCCTCGTGCAACTGCCCTTGTCGCCGCACGTCGACACCGTGGCGGTGCTCGACGCGGTGCCGCCCGACCGCGACGTGGACGGCTTCCATCCGGAGAATGCCGGGCTGTTGTCGCAGGGCCGGCCGCGGTTCGTGCCCTGCACGGCGGCGGGCGTGCAGCGGCTGCTGATCGACGCCGGCGTCGAAACGGCAGGCCGGCACGCGGTGATCGTGGGCCGCAGCGACATCGTGGGCAAGCCGCTTGCCCTCCTACTCTCGGCCAAGCCGCCGGCCACCGCCGCGCCGGGGCAGGGGGGCGGCTGCGACGCCACGGTCACGATCTGCCACAGCCGGTCGGCCGATCTTGGGGCCCTCACCCGGCAGGCCGACATCCTCGTGGCCGCCGTGGGCCGGCCGCGGCTGATCACGGCCGAGATGGTGAAGCCGGGCGCGACGGTGATCGACGTGGGCATCAATCGCGTGGACGGCCGGCTCGTGGGCGACGTCGATTTCGACGCGGTGAGCAAGGTGGCCGGCCGGATCACGCCCGTGCCCGGCGGCGTGGGCCCGCTGACCGTCGCGATGCTGCTCGCCAACACGCTGCTCGCCGCCGAACTGCGCTCCCGACGCGGCTAGCCAGAAGTCCGGTCACTCCGTGACTGTCCCAGGAGTCCGGTCACTCCGTGACCGGATCACGCAGGACGTGGCGCGAACTCTGACCCGTCCCAGGAGTCCGGTCACTCCGTGACCGGATCACACAGGACGTGGCACGAACTCTGACCCGTCCCAGGAGTCCGGTCACTCCGTGGCCGGATCGCACAGGACGTGGCGCGAACTCTGACCCGTCCCAGGAGTCCGGTCACTCCGTGACCGGATCGCACAGGACGTGGCGCGAACTCTGACCCGTCCCAGGAGTCCGGTCACTCCGTGACCGGATCACGCAGGACATGGCACGAACTGTGACCCGTCCCAGGAGTCCGGTCACTCCGTGACCGGATCACGCAGGACGTGGCACGAACTCTGACCCGGTTCCGGAGGAACCGGGCTCCTGGGGCGCCGCTACCGCTGCCGCTCGACCTGGATCGTCGAGTGGGCCACGTGAAACTCCTCGCGCATCTTCCGCGTCGCTTCGGCCAGCACCGTATCGCTCTCCGCGTCGGGGCCCACGGCCAGGTGGGCGGTGAGCGACACCTCCGACGTGCTCGGGCC
>JBJTAA010000072.1:0-3707 GCA_046090525.1 Planctomycetota bacterium | reverse complement strand
CGAGTGGAAGCAAGAGCCGTATCGACTCAGCCCCCCGGGAGACAAATACCTCGTCGTGATCGACGGCGCCAATCACTTTTCATTCGGTGGCCGCCTCGGCCCGCGCACGGCCGGCATCACCGAAGCGGTGAACGTCCTGAGCACTCATTTCTGGGACGCGCACCTCAGGGACTCGAGGCCTTCGAGGGAATATCTCCAGTCGGGCCGGCCGGCCCGGGACTCCGACGGCGCGTATGTATTTGAGAGCAAGTGACCGGCACGACCGGTTCACCCTCGGCCCGGCAAAACCCCCGCGTGCGCAGATGGGTCCGACTCCAGCCGGGTCGTGACGCTGCGGCGGTGGGCCGTGAGTCCCTCGGTGTCGGCCAGGAGGCGGATGTCCTCGGCCATCTCGGCGAGGTCGGCCTGCGCCAGCGTGATCACGCTGCCGGCCCGGAGAAAGTCGTTGGCGGAGAGACCGGCCGCGAACCGTGCCGTGCCTCCTGTCGGCAGGACGTGCGACGGGCCGGCGGCGTAGTCGCCCGCGGCCACCGGGCTCCAGGGCCCGAGGAACGCGGCGCCCACGTGGCGGATCCGTGCGAGGGTCGCCTCGGGATCACGGGTGTCGATCGAGAGATGTTCCGGTGCGAGCTCGTGGGCGAGCGCCGCCGACTCCTCGTCGCTCCGGGTCACGACGATGCCCGCGAACCGCGCGAGGCTGTCCCGCGTGAGGTCGGCCCGCTCGAGCACGGCGAGCTGTGCAGCCAGCGCCTCGGCCACGCTGTCGGCGAGCGCGTGGCTGGCGGTGAGCAGGATCGCCGAACCGGGCGAGTGCTCCGCCTGGGCCAGCATGTCGGCCGCGACGAACTCCGGGCGGGCGGCGGCGTCGGCCACGATCACGATCTCGCTCGGGCCGGCGATCGAGTCGATCGCCACGTCGCCGAACACGTATTCCTTGGCGAGCGCCACGAACAGGTTGCCCGGGCCCACGATCTTGTCGACGCGGGGAAGCCCCTCCACGCCATAGGCGAGCGCGGCCACGGCCTGGGCGCCGCCGGCCCGCACGACCGTCGTGACGCCGAGCTCGTGGCAGGTGGCCAGCACGTGCGGGTTGTCGGCGCCGAAGGGGGTCGGCGGCGCGACCACGACGACCTCGGGCACCCCGGCCACCCGGGCCGGCACGACCGTCATCAGGAGCGTCGAGGGATAGGCCGCCGCGCCGCCCGGCACGCACACGCCGATCCGGCCGAGCGGCACGTAGCGCTGCCGCAGCGAGCCGCCGCCGGCGAGCGGCACGGTGACGTCGCGGGCGAGCAGCGCCTGCTGGAACCGGGTCACGCGGTCGCGAATCCGGCGCACCGCCGCCAGGAAGGCCGGGGGGGCGGCGGCATGGGCCGCGGCGAGCGCCTCGGGCCGCACGAGGAGCGTCTCGGCCGAGACCTCGGCGCGGTCGATCCGCCGCGAGTAGTCGAGGAGGGACGCGAGCCCCCGGACCCGCACGTCCTCGCAGATCCGCGTCACGACCGCTCGCGGCGAGAGCGGCTCGCCGAAGACGTCGATCGTCCGCTGGCGGCTCGCCGGGCTGACGACGTCTCCCTGCGAGACGAGCTTGCCACGCAGGGCGTCGAGCCGACGGCGGCCGTCGGCCGCGGCGAGATCAATGCGTTCGCAGAGGGTCGGGGCGGACGTCATCACCGCCAAGGATACCCGGCCCTCGTCGGCGGGCCACTGGGCGCCGGAAACCGCCGTCCGGCGAGTCGGCACCAGCGGTCACGGCGTGCCTGCCACGCTCGGCCGCGTCGCCGCCCCGCGAAGCGGCCGGCCCCCTACACTCGGCGCTCCGCCTGTGTGCTCCGCAGGTGGATCGTCTTCCGCTCGAGGTCGTGATGGGCCTCGATGAACCTGACCGTGCCGCTCCGGGCCCGCATCACGAGCGAGTGCGTCGTGGCGACGGTGCCCCGCACCTCCACACCCTCGAGCAGCGGGCCGGTGCTGATCCCGGTGGCGGCGAACAGGATCCGGTCGCCGCCGGCGAGGTCGCGCGACGTGAACTGCGTGCCGAGCCGGTCGCCCCAGCCGATGGCGACGAGGTGGCCGCGTTCCGACTCGTCCCGCGGCCAGATCTTGGCCCGCATGCCGCCGCCGAGGCACCGCAGGGCGGCCGCGGAGAGGACCGCTTCGGGTGCGCCGCCGATCCCGACGTACAGGTCGATCGAGCTCGTGCGGAGGGCCGGGGCGAGCGCCGCGGCGATGTCGCCGTCCTGGATCAGCCGCAGGGCCGCCCCCTTCCGCCGCACCTCGTCGATCAGCGGCTCGTTCCGCGGCCGGTCGAGGATCGACACCACCACGTCGCGCACCTCCTTGCCCAGGATCCGCGCGGTCACGTCGATCACCTCGCCGACCGGCGCGTCGATGTCGATCGGCAGCTTCGGATCGGCCGTCCAGGCCTTGCGCACGGCCAAGGGGTAGGCGAGCTTCTGCATGTAGAAGGCCGGGATGTCGAGCAGCCCGCCCGCACCGTCGGTGACGTGTGCGGCCGCGATGCAGGAGAGCGAGTTGGGCATGCCCTTGGCGACATTCGTCGTGCCGTCGATCGGGTCGAGCGCGATCTCGAACCGGGGCGCGCCGTCCCGCCAGGTTCCCACCTTCTCCCCCTTGAACAGCCCCGGCGCCTCGTCCTTGATCCCCTCGCCGATCGCGATCTCACCCCGGATGTCCATCAGGTCGAACATGCCGCGGATCGCGTCGCAGGCAGCCGCATCCGCGGGTTCCTTCCGCCCCTTGCCGAGCCACTGGAGCGTGTTGAGAGCGGCGATCTCCGTCGCCCGCAGGAAGTCGAACTCGACCTGCCGTTCGATGTCTGGATGGTGCGTCATGGGGGGCACGATAGCCTCCCGCGCTGGATGGCAAAACCTCGATTCCGGGTGCCGGCCTGGGCGTGCGCTCGAGCTCCGTGAGGGGAGCCACTCGCTGCGGCTGCCATGCCGATTCAGGGCGACCCGCGGCCGTCGTTGGCCGCCAGGCGCACCCGCGGACCGGCATCCGCGCCGGACCAGGCCGCCTCCAGATCGGCCAGTGGCTGGGGCAACGGCCCCCCCTGTCCGCCGGCGATCGAGCGGAGCAGCGCCGCGCCGCGGGCGATCAGGGGCGCGGGCTCGCCCGCCCGACGCTCGCCGGGGCGATCCACGAGCCTCCCGTCGATGGCGGCCGCCTTCCGCACGGCGCGGTCGGCCTCCTGATCACGGCCCAGCGCCACCAGCGCGATGGCGTGGCGGACATGGATGTCGGGATCGTCGGCCGCGGCAGCGGCAGCGCGGCGGTAGGCATCGGCGGCTGCCCGCAGCCGGACAGGATCGGCCGCGGCCTCGCGGAGCAGTTGGTCGCCCTTCGCGACGAGTTCCCTGGCCCGCCGCCGGCCGAGCGATGCGGATGGGCGTGGACCGACGGCCGCTGCTCTGACAACCGGCGGATTCACCGCACCCTGCCGGATGATGGCCGGCTGTGACGCGGCGACGACGGCCGCGCCGGGCAGCGGCCTCCTGCCCGCCCCAAACCACCACGCCCCCGGCACCGGATAGGGAACCGCGTAGGGAACCGCGTAGGGGACTGCGTAGGGAACGACGTAGGGCACGACCGCTCCGGAAAAGAACGTCGCACCACCTCCATAGGGCGTCGCCAGATACACCGACTGGGAACCGAAGAAGGACGACGATCCGGCCCAGCCGCCG
>JBJTAA010000071.1:0-9111 GCA_046090525.1 Planctomycetota bacterium | reverse complement strand
GGAGCTACCTCGAGGAGACGCTCGCCGACCAGGAAGGCGTGTTCGTGGCTGGCGTAGGCCGTGCCGGCGGCGATGAAGCTCGACATGCTCCCCGCCTCGGTGATGCCCTCCTCGAGGATCTGGCCGTCCTTCGCCTCGCGGTAATAGAGGAGCTGGTCGGAATCGACCGGCTCGTAGAGCTGGCCGGTGTGCGCGTAGATCCCGCACTGCTTGAAGAGCGGGTCCATGCCGAACGTCCGCGACTCGTCGGGCACGATCGGCACGATGTATTTGCCGACGTGCTTGTCCTTGAGCAGCGACGCCATCAGCGTGACCGCGCCCGTCGTCGTCGAGACCTCGCGGCCGGCGCTCTTCTCGATGAAGCCCAGGTAGTCGGCGAGCTTGGGCGTCTGGAGCCGGGGCGACTCGAGCGGCCGCGTCGGCACGTAGCCCCCCAGGGCCTGCCGCCGCTCGCGGAGATACCGCATCTCCTCGGAATCCTCCGCCGGCTTGTAGAAGGGGGCCTTGGCCACCTCGTCGTCGGAGATCGGGATGCCGAACCGCGAGCGGAAGGCCCGCAGCTCCTCCTCGTTGAGCTTCTTCTGCTGGTGGGTGACGTTGCGGCCCTCGCCCACCTCGCCGAGACCGTAGCCCTTGATCGTCTTGGCGATGATCACGGTCGGCTTGCCGTGGCACTGCATGGCGGCGGCGTAGGCGGCGTAGACCTTCTCCGGATCGTGCCCGCCCCGCTTCAGCTTCTTGAGCTTCTCGTCGGAGAGATGGGCCACCATCTCGAGCAGCTGGGGATCGGCCCCGAAGAAGTGGTCGCGGATGTAGCTGCCGGGCATGACCACGTACTTCTGGTACTGGCCGTCCACGATCTCGTTCATCCGCTTGACGAGCAGCCCCTCGTCGTCCTTGGCGAGGAGCGGATCCCAATCCTCACCCCAGATCACCTTGATGACGTTCCAGCCAGCACCCCGGAAGACGCCCTCCAGCTCCTGGATGATCTTGCCGTTGCCGCGGACGGGCCCGTCGAGCCGCTGCAGGTTGCAGTTGATCACGAACACGAGGTTGTCGAGCTGCTCCCGCGCGGCCAGCGAGATCGCGCCGAGCGTCTCGGGCTCGTCGCACTCGCCGTCGCCGATGAAGCACCAGACGTGCTGCCGGCTCGTGTCCTTGATGCCGCGATCCTGGAGATACTTGTTGAACCGGGCCTGGTAGATCGCCATCAGCGGCCCGAGCCCCATCGAGACGGTGGGGAACTCCCAGAAGCCCGGCATCAGCCAGGGGTGCGGGTAGCTCGAGAGCCCGCCCCCCTCCGCCAGCTCGCGGCGGAAGTTTTCCAGCTGCTTTTCCGAGATCCGGCCCTCGAGGAAGGCACGGGCATAGATGCCCGGCGAGGCGTGCCCCTGGAAGTAGACCTGGTCGCCCGAGTAGTCGTCGCCACGGCCGCGGATGAAGTGGTTCATCGCCACCTCCACGAGCGTCGCCGACGACGCGAACGTGGAGATGTGGCCGCCGATGCTCTTGTCCTCGCGATTGGCCCGCACGACCATCGCCATCGCGTTCCAGCGGATGATGCTCTTGATCCGCCGCTCGAGCTCGCGGTTGCCCGGGAACGGCGGCTGGCGATCGACCGGGATGGTGTTGATGTAGGGCGTGGTGGCCGAGAACGGGATCGGCACGCCCAGCCGATAGGCTTCCTGCTCGATCGCGTGGAGCAGGTAGGCGGCCCGGTCACCCCCCCGGCTGTTGATCACGTAGCGGAGGGAATCGAGCCATTCGCGGGTCTCGGTCGGGTCGGTGTCGACCGCCGACACCCCGTCGACCAGCTCCGGCTGGCCGCTCGCCCCCTCGCCGACCTGGCTGATCGCCATGGGCGCGTGGGCACCCCGGGGTAGGGCCGGGGCTCCGTGGGCATCGCCGGCCGGATCTACGAGGTCGCGAGCGGCCTGGTCGATGTCGGGGCTGGGCATGGCGGGCTCCGGAAGATCGGGGGGACTTTTCAGATTATTCCGGCTGCACGGGGGGCGTCTAGGGCGGTTCCCCGTCCGGCCGGGCGACGCAAACCGGCACTTCGTCCCGGTCACGGAGTGACCGGGCTCCAGGGGGCCGGTTCGCCTGGAACCGGCACGGTCATGGAGGGACCGGGCTCCAGGAGGCCGGTTCCTCCGGAACCGGCACGGCAGCAGCACCGTGATCGGTCACCGCGCGGCCGGCTCGGCCCGCGGCCGGTAGATCTCCGTCGCCAGGCCGAAGTAGTTCTCGGCGGAGAAGGCCACCGTCTCACCCAGCGTTGGGTGGGGGTGGATCGTGTCGACCAGATCCCGGGCCGCGCAGCCCATCTCGATCGCGAGCGCCCCCTCCGCGATCAGTTCGCCCGCCCCGGGCCCCACGATGCCGTCGCCGAGCACCGTGTCGGATTCGGGATCGACGAGGATCTTCGTCAGGCCGTCCGTCCGCCCCAACGCGTGGGCCCGACCGCTCGCGGCCCAGGGGTAGCGGCTCACCTCGACGGTTCGGCCCGTCGCGGCGGCCTCGTTCTCGGTGAGGCCGGCCCAGGCGATCTCGGGATCGGTGAACACCACCGCCGGGATCGCCCGCGGGGCGAACACGGCCGGCTCGCCGTGGAGCGACTCCACCGCCACCTTGCCCTGGTGGCTCGCGCGATGGGCGAGCATCGGCTCCCCGCAGACGTCGCCGATGGCGAGGATGTGCGGGTCGGCCGTGCGCTGCCGATCGTCCACCTCCACGAAGCCCTTGGCGTTGACCACGACCCGCGTGTTCTCGAGGCCGAGGCCATCGGAGTTGGGCCGCCGGCCCACCGCCACGAGCACCCGGGAAAACTCCCGCGTGAACGGACCCTCCGGCCCCTCGAAGTGCACCCGCACCCCGCGCCCGGCGTCCTCGAGCTTCACCACCTTCGTCCGCAGGTGGATTCCCGCGAACAACTTCTCGAGCCGCTGCTGAAGCGGCTTGACGAGGTCGCGATCGGCCCCCGGCAGGAGCGTGTCGGTGAGCTCCACTACCGACACTTGGGAGCCGAGCTCGGCGTAGACCGTGCCCATCTCCAGGCCGATGTAGCCGCCGCCGATCACGAGCAGGCTCTCCGGCACGTCGCGGAGCTCGAGGGCCCCGGTCGAGTCCATCACCCGCTCGCTGCCGATGTCGAAGGCGGGAATCCGGGCCGGCCGCGAGCCGCTGGCGAGGATGCACTGGTCGAAGGTGACGGTCGTGCTGCCGCCGTCGGCTCCGGCCACCTCCAGCTTCGTCGAGCCGGTGAACCGGGCCGTGCCCCGCAGCAGCGTGACGTTGCGGCGGCGGGCGAGGGTCGCCAGGCCGCCGGTCAGCGTCGCGATCACCTTGTCCTTGCGGGCCCGCAAGGCGTCCCGGTCGATCGCAGGCTTCTGGAAGTGGCTGCCCCAGTCTTCCATCTCGCGCGACTCGGCGAGCACGCGGCCCACGTGCAGCAGGGCCTTCGAGGGGATGCAGCCCCGGAGCAGGCAGGTGCCCCCGAGCCGCTCGTCCCGGTCGATGACCATCACCTGCATGCCGAGGTCGGCCGCGAGAAAAGCCGCGGCGTAGCCGCCGGGGCCTCCGCCGAGGACCACGAGGGGAACGTGCGTCGGATTGCTCATGGAGAGGGCTGCCCGCGGGGTGGAGGGGAACGGGGCGGAACTGGGATCGATCGGGCGATCGGCGATGTTGTAGTTTCGGTGCCCCGGGCGTTCAAGGAACCCGGTGGACGCTCCAGCGCCCGGCGTTCACGCCCCACGAGCGATGGCCGATCCACACGCAGCCCCGCGCCCCGCATCCCTGCTTCGTGGCTGGGCCGCCGCCAGGTTCACGCTCGACGCCCGCAGCCTGGCGGCCTTCCGCATCGGCCTCGGCTGCCTCCTGGTGGCGGATTGCCTGCTGCGAACCCGTGACTTCCGGCTGATGTTCACCCCCGACGGGGTCTTCCCGCCCGAGGCGCTCGCCCGGTTTCACGGCCATCCCGCCTTCTGGTCGCTGGCCTTCCTGCACGACGCGGCGTGGTGGGGCGGGGTCGTCTTGGCGCTCGAGGGCCTCGCCGGGGCGGCGCTCGCCCTCGGCTGGCAGACCCGGCTGGCCACGATCGTCGCGTGGGTCGCCTTGGTGAGCGTGCTCCGCCGCACCACGCCGGCCAACAATGCCGGCGACACCTGGCTCGCCTGCCAGCTCTTCTGGTCGATGTTCCTGCCGCTGGGGGCCCGCTGGTCGCTCGACGCGCGGCGCGACGCCGCGATCGATCCCGCACAGCCGCGGCTCGCAGGCGTCTGCTCGGTCGCGTCGGCGGCCCTCGTGCTGCAGCTGGTGGCGGTCTATCTCGCCGCGGGGCTCTCCAAGTGCAACGCCAACTGGCTGGGAGGTGACGCGCTCGCGCACGCCCTCTCGGTCCACGACCACGGCACGCCCTTGGGCACGCTGCTGGGCCGGCTTCCGTGGATCGTGCATCCGCTGCAATGGGGCGTGCTCTCAGCCGAGCTCGTGCTGCCGCTGGCGTTCGTCGCCTGGCCGCGGTCGGCCGTGCGGGGGACGATCGTCGCGGCGTTCCTCGCCTTCCATGCCACGATCTGGCTGGCGATGACGGTGGGCCTGTTCGCCGCGATCGGCATCGTCGCCTGGCTGCCGCTGATCCCCGCCGCCTGCTGGCCACCCGCCACCGCCGCGCAACCCGCCCGCCTCGCCGGGCTCGGCCGGGCCGGCTCCTGGGCCTGTGGCCTGGCCGGCCTCGTCGCGACCGCCGCCTTCGTGCACCAGGTCACGCCCTGGCGGACCAGGCCGCTGCCCGGCCCGCTGGCCACGGCCGTCACCCTCGCCTGCCTGCCCCAGGAGTGGGCGATGTTCGGCGGCGTGCCGCCGCAGGAGCAGTGGGTGTATGGCCGCGCGGTGCTGGCCGACGGTGAGGTCGTCGATCTCCTGCGCGCTGGCCGCCCGCTCGAGCAGGAGCGGCCGCACGGGGGCTTCACGTCGCTGCCGCACCATCGCTGGCACAAGTTTTTCTGGGTGCTGCCGCAGCCGCGGCTCGCGGTCTTTACCGCGCCGACGGCCGCGGCCCTGGCCCGCGATTGGAACGCCCGCCACGGCCCGGACCGGCAGGTTGTCTCGCTCGAAATCCGGTTCGGCGCGCAGGGGCTCACCGGCACCGACGGCACGCTGCGGGACACGCTGATCGCGTCGTGGCCGGCCCGCTCGCCCACGGGATCGGGCAACCTGGAGCGGTTTCTTTGGGCCGCGCCCGGCCCGACCGCGGAGGAAGCCGCGGTCGATTGATCGGGGCTCGACCGCCGGGGCTACACTTGCCGGATCATCGGCCGCACGAGACCGTGGCGGCCGGCGAAGCGCGAGAGTGGCGGAACTGGCAGACGCGCTGGATTTAGGTTCCAGTGCCGCAAGGCGTGCGGGTTCGACTCCCGCCTCTCGCACTTCGGCCGGCGCGATCACCGCGCGGTCCGCAGCCGCTTGGTCTCCGCCGCTCGATCGAAAGGAACCGGCGGCACGTCGCGGGCGTCGGCCGGCCCGACGTGGCCGGCAGCTCGCACGGCCTCGTCGGCCTGTGTCGCCGCCGCAGGCCCGACCGCGAACTTCCGCTTCGCCCGCCAGCCGGGACCGGAGAGCACTTCGAACAGATTCTCGTCCTCGGGCCGCGTCGGCGCGGGCTTGGCATCGGGGGCGGGCTTGGCATCGGGCGCGGGCTCGGGCTTCACCGCGTCGGGCGCGCGTTCGGGCATGGGCTCCGGTTCCGGCTTGGCCTGCGGCTCCTCATCGGCCTCGGGCGTCGGCGGGGCCGCGGGCTTGCCGTCGGGCACAGGCGCGGGTTCCGCCGGCGGCATCGGCTCGGGCTGCCGTGGCGGGGCCGGCATGGGGGCCGGTTCCTGCGGCGCTTGCGGCGTGTCGGGGCCGAACGCGGGGCCGCTGGTGTCGGTGTCATCGGCGGGGCCTTCGACCGCCCGTGGCGTCAGCGATTCCTCCGTGGCGCCGGGCACCTCGGACCGCGGCGGCTGGACGGGGGCCGCAGCGGCCTCGCCGGAGACCTGGACGACATCCTGCCCCGGCCACTTTCGCCAGCGGGTGCCGTAGTAGCCGAACTGCTGCGGACGAACCGGGCAGTAGGGGACGCAGACGCCGTCCCGACATCCGGCGTGGTGGCCGTGGTGCCCCCCCTTCGCGTGCCGGCAGCCCGCCGGGCCGCAGGCCCGACAGCCGGTGCCGCCCGCAGGCATGATCGCCGGATCGACGATCCGCTGCCGCGTGCCCTGGGTCGGTTGCGGTGGGTCCGCCGCCTCGCCGACGAGGGCTCCCGTCGCCGCCAGCAGGGCCGCGGCCATCCGCCAAGCGACGCCCGCTGCCGGGGCACGAAACCGACGGCACGACACGATGCAGGGGTTCATGGTGTTCACTTGATCCGGGGGGACGTGGAAACAGCCTTTGAGGCCCGGAAAACCCGCAGGAACATCCCAGGCCGCAAAACCTGCCTTGTTGCTGCTATCGGCATGACAGGCCGGGGAACTTTGGCGGTTTTTAGGGGCCGGCCGACCGCAGCCACCCGGTTTCCCGACTCGAGGGCCCCCCGGCGATCCGAAATCCCCGCGGCCCGCTGCTAAACTACGCGCTCTCGGCGGGCTGCGAGGCCACGTCGTGCGGCAGGTTCGTTCGGGCATTCGGGGGCCATCGTTTTGCGTCGCATCAACTTCAAGTTCCTGCTGCTGATGATCGTCGGCCTGTTCGCGGCGGGCGCGGGCTTCTATACGCTCCGCCAGTTCCAGGTCTCACGGAACGCGGGTGGCAAGCTCGAGCTCGCCCGGAAAATGCTCGCCGACGGCAAGCTGGCCGACGCACTGTCGCTGTTTGGCCAGTACGTTTCGCTCCGGCCCAACGATCACGAGGCCTTCGCCGAATATTCAAAGTTGTTGCTCGGCCGCGCCACCGCACCCGACGCCACCCGCAACGACGTGGCGCGGGCCTTCAATACGCTCGAGGCGGCGGTGCTCCGCAACCCGGATGACGACGAACTTCGCCAGCAGCTCGCGGAGTTCCAGCTCCGCGTGGGCCGGGCGACCGATGCCCGGGAGCACCTCGCCGTGCTCGAGGAGCGGCTCGCCGAGCCGGCGGCCGATGGCGAGGCGGCGAAGCAGCAGGAAGAGAAAGCCCGTCGCATCCAGCTCCTCAAGGCCAGCTCCTACCTCGGCTCCGGCGAGTTCGAGGAGGCGGCCCGGATCGTGGCCGCCGTCTGCGGCTATGACCTGTCACGCCGCGAGTTCAACGAGGCGGCCGACGCGGTGGCGGCCGACACCGATGCCTACGTGATGCTGGCGGCGATCCTCCAGGAACGCCTCGAATCGCCGGACGACGCCCGGAAGGTGCTCGAGCAACTGGTGGCGAAGCGCGGCGACGAACCGCGGGCCTGGCTGGCCATGAGCACGTGGCTGCGCGACCGGGGATCGATCGACGAGGCCGAGGCCGCCGTCGCCAAGGCTGCGGAGCTCGCTCCCGACGATCCCAACTGCGTGTTCGCGCGGTTCGAACTGGCCCTCGCGGCCAACGACGTCGACGAGGCCCTCACCGTGGCCCAGCGGGCCGTGGAGCTCTTCCCCGACGACGAGCGGGCCTACCGCGGCCTCGCGGCCGCCGCGCTCCAGGACGGCGACCTGGCGCTCGCCGAAGAAGCGCTGCTCGAAGGCGTGGAGCGGCTGCCCGGCCAGGCCTCGCTGATGATGATGCTCACGGACATCCTGCTCCAGCAGAACAAGCTGGACGAGGCCGCCCAGGCCATCACCAGGATCGGCGAACTCTACGGCTCGACCAGTGGCCCGGTCGGCCTGCTCGAGGGCCGCCTGCTGGTCGCGGAGCGACGCTGGAACGACGCGAAGGCCAAGCTCGAGCAGGTGCGGCCGCTGGTGCTCGGCAATCCGGAACTCGTCCGGCAGGTCGATCTCTACCTCGGCCAGTGCCATGCCCAGCTCAACGAGTACGACGCGCAGCTCGAGGTCAACCGCCGCATCCTCACCGAAGACCCGACGTCGCTCGCCGCCCGGGCCGGCGCGGCCCAGGCGCTGATCTCGGCCGGCAAGACGGAGCAGGCGCTGGCGGAGTTCGAGGCGATCGCCGCCGCCCTGCCGCCGGAGCAGCTCGCGCGGATTCCGCAGGTCTGGTATCCGCTCCTCCAGCTGCGGCTCACCAGCCAGTCGGCGCTGCCCGATTCGGAGCGGGACTGGAGCGGCGTCGACGGCCTGCTCGAGTCGATCGCCGCTTCGGGCACCATCTCGCCGCCGCAGATGGCGATGCTGCGGGCCGAGGCGCTGGTGCGGCGGGGCGAGGCGGAGGCGGCCCGTGAGTTGCTCGAATCGGTCGCCACGGACGCGGCCGACGCGCCGCTGTGGGCGGCGCTGGCCACGCTCGCCCTCAGGGTGCAGGGCGTCGAACAGGCGCGGGAGGTGCTCGGCCGCGTTCCCGAGCGGCACCGCGATGCCCCGCCCCTGCTCTCGATCGAAGCCCAGGTCATCGCGCGGAGCCCACCCGAGGACGCGCGCACGCTCCTCGACGCCCTCGAGAAACGGGTGGCCGGCCTCGAGCCCGACGCCGCGGCCCAGCTCCTCTCCACGCTCGCCCCGATCAGGCTCGCGGCGGGCGACCGCGAAGGGGCCGAGCAGCTGTGGAAGGAAGCCGCCGAGAAGCAGCCCCAGAACGTGGCGATCCGCGAGGCCATGCTCGAGATGGCGATCGCCACGGGCGATGCCGAGAAGGCACGGGCGGCCGTGTCCCAAATCGCCGAGGTCGCCGGCCGCACCTCGGCCCGCACGCGGGTGGCCGAGGCCAGCCTCAAGATTCTCGAGGCACGACAGCTGCTGGCCAAGAGCCAGGAGCAGGCTGCCCAGCCCCCTGGGGAACTGCCCGAGGCGTGCCAGCAGTTGCTCACCGATGCCCGCAGCCTGCTCGTCGAGGCCGAGAATGAGCGGCCGAACTGGAGCCAGGTGCAGGTCCTCTTCGCCGAGGTCGACAGCCTGCGGGGCAACGTGGCCGGCGCGATCGACCGCCTGCGGCGGGCGATCAACGTCGGGCCGGCCAATCCGGCCGTCGTCCGCCGGCTCGTGGCCCTCTTGTACTCGG
>JBJTAA010000070.1:0-3658 GCA_046090525.1 Planctomycetota bacterium | reverse complement strand
CGAGGCCGACGTGATGCTCTCCGGCGGCTGCCACAGCATGATCCACCCCTTCGGCGTGACGGGCTTCAACCTGCTCACCGCGCTTTCCACCCGCAACGACGAGCCCCAGCGGGCCAGCCGCCCCTTCGACAACCAGCGGGATGGCTTCGTGCTCGGGGAGGGGGCCGCGATGGTGGTGCTCGAGGAACTCGAGCACGCCAAGCGACGCGGGGCCCAGATCCACGGCGAGGTGGTGGGCTACGGCTCGACTGCCGACGCCTACCGGATCACCGACACGCATCCCGAGGGGCGCGGCGCCTCGGCCTGCATCCGCATGGCCCTGGCCGACGCCGGGCTGGGCCTCGACGGCATCGACTACATCAACGCCCACGGCACGAGCACCGACGTCAACGACAAGGTCGAGACGCTGGCGATCAAGACGGTGTTCGGCGAGCGGGCCTACAAGATCCCGGTCTCGAGCACCAAGAGCATGATGGGCCACCTGATCGCCGCCGCCGGGGCGACGGAACTGATCGTCTGCCTGCTGGCGATCCGCGACGGCCTCCTGCCGCCCACGATCAACTACGAGTATCCCGACCCCAACTGCGACCTCGACTACGTGCCCAACCAGGTCCGCGAGGGGAAGTGCGACCGCGCTCTCTCGAACAGCTTCGGGTTCGGCGGGCAGAACATTTCGCTCATCGTCAGCCGCTACCGCGACTGACGATGGCGGCCCGGAGGCCGTGGGCGTGCGCTGCTTGGCCATCGACACCGCATGCGGCGCATCCATGGGCCGCGACGGGTTGCCCGTGCCGCTCGAGCGGCGTTGCTGGCAAGCGCAGGCAGGATGCCGAAGCGCAGCCGGCATCGAGTGAGCGGAGGCCAGGATGGCCGGAGTGAACGTCCGGCGAGACGGCAAGGGCAATCCCGAGTCCATGCGCGAAGACTCCCCGAACTACGGAACCCGAGACTGCACGGGCAACCCCGAGCCCCCGCGGTTGCCCAGTTTGCCAGCCGCAGGGTTTTCTCAACCGGTGCGGGCGGCACGACCGATACGACCGGTGACCGCGGAATCGTGCGCCGGAGGTGGTTCGCCGCCGGCAGGCATCGTCCGCCTTAGCGGGAGCCCTCCCATGCATCGCTCGCCTGCCAGCCTCCGGATTCTCGGCCTCGTCGCGGCCGCGGCCATCACCGCCACGACCACCGGCTGCTCGATCATCGACCGGCTGTTCCTGCTCAACGTCGACGGCCCCTACGCCCACGGCGCCCGTCACGGTGGCGACATGGGCCACTGCGAGGAGGGCTGCCCGCCCGAGGGCTGCCCCGACGGTCGCTGCCAGACCGGGGCCTGCCAGGATTGCCCGGGCGGTGTCTGCAAGGTTCCGCACACCGGCCGCTACGGCGGCTTGGCCAAGCACCATCTGACACCGGAGGAGAAGGCGGCGCTCGCCGCCTCCGACTACGGCGCCATCACGCCGGCCGGTCCGCCCTCGGGCGCCGTCGCCTATCCCTACTACACGACCCGCGGTCCCCGCGACTTCCTCGCCAAGCGGCCCCCGTCGATCGGCCCGCAGTGAGGCGCGGGCGAGGTTTCCGCCGCGATCCGGTGCCGGTAGGCTTGCGGGCCTGACCGGCACGCGTCGCTTCGTCGCCGGCCTGTTCCGTCCCGGAGACGACGCATGGCCGCCGCGCCCCGTGAACAACGCCCGGTTGGGATGTCGGCCGCGGGGCGGCTCACCCTCACCGGCTGGCTCGTCTGTGCGATCGCCGCGCTGGGGTTCGCCTTCGACATCTACGAGCTGTTGATGCTGCCGCTGATCGCGCGGCCGGCGCTCGTGGAACTCGGCGGGTTTCAGCCGGGCAGCCCGGAGTTTCTCCGTTGGGTGGGGATCCTGTTCTACGTGCCGGCTCTGTGCGGCGGCGTGTTCGGCCTCCTGGGTGGCTACCTCACCGACCGGCTCGGCCGCCGCCGGGTGCTGACCTGGAGCATCCTCGTCTATGCGTTCGCCGCCTTCGCCGCCGGCTTTTCGACGAACCTGTGGATGCTGCTCGTCTGCCGGTGCTTCGTGTTCGTGGGCGTGTGCGTGGAGTTCGTGGCGGCCGTCGCCTGGCTGGCGGAACTCTTCCCCGACCCGAAGCAGCGGGAGCGGGTGCTGGGCTACACGCAGGCCTTCTCGTCGATCGGTGGCCTGCTCGTGGCCGTCGCCAACGGCCTGGCGATCCAGTTCGGTCCGAGCCTGCCGGCGATCCAACTGCCGGCGTGGCTCTCGTTTCTGGGCACGATCGGCCCCGAGCACCAGCACGAGGCCTGGCGCTACACGCTGATGTCGGGGCTGCTCCCGGCCCTGCCGTTGATCCTGATCCGGCCGTTCCTGCCGGAGTCGCCGATCTGGGCCGCCAAGCGGGCGGCCGGCACGCTCAAGCGGCCGAGCATCGCGGCGCTCTTCGCCCCGGACCTCCGCCGCACGACGATCGTGACGGCGCTAGGCTTCGCCTGCACGCTCGGCGTGGCCTTCGGGGCCATTCAGCAGATGCCGCAGATGGTGCCCGGCCTGGCCGAGGTGAAGGAGGCGGCGGCGAAGGCCGGTGAGCAGGCCGCCGCCGCGGCCGCGGCCAAAGGTGAGGCCGATCCCGCCAAGCTGGCCGCCGTCGCCAAACCGGCCGCGGCCCGCTACGGCCAGAAGATCGCCGCCGAGTACACGAAGATGCAGGAGATCGGCGGCCTCGTCGGTCGCTGCCTGATGGCCGTCGTGCTGGCGGCGGGCCTGGCCTGGGGCTGGAAGCTGCGGCTCTTGCAGATCCCGGGCCTCCTGCTCACGCCACTGGTGTTCTGGTTCTTCCTGCGGGTGCCCAACACCACCTTCTTCGAGATTCCGCTCGAGTGGGCCTATCTCGGGCGGCTGCCGGTGACGACGATGTCGCTGGGGATGTTTCTCGTGGGCCTCGTGACGGTGGGGCAGCTGTCGTTCTGGGGCAACTACCTGCCGCACGTCTTCCCGGTGCATCTGCGGGGCACGGGTGAGAGCTTCGCGGCCAACATCGGCGGCCGGATGCTGGGCACCTCGGCCGCGGCGGTGACCTCGCTGGTGGCGGGCCTCATGCCCTACGAGGCGGCCGCCCTCAAGTTCTCGTCGGCCGCGGCGATCGTGGGCACGGCGATCTGCCTGGTGGGGCTCGTGGTGAGCTTCCTGCTGCCGGAGCCGGCCGGCGAGATCGACGATTGAGGCGGCGGTGGGCGAGCGCGTGCCGGATTCCGCGGGCAAGATGCCCGCGGCTACGGTTGCGGCGTGAAGTCGGGAGCAACGCTCCATAACGCTCCATCTGAACGACGAATGACCCGTGAGGGGTTGCCCGTGCCAATCGAGCGGCGTAGGAAACCGAGCGCAGCAAGGATTGCGGAGCGAGGTTTCCTCCGAGCGAGCGAAGGGCAGGATGCCCATAGCGAGCGTCCGGCGAGATGGCACGGGAAACCCCGAGCTACGCAACCAACGGCGGAGCCGACGTCCGGTGTGATCCGGTCACGGCGTGACCGGGCTCTTGGGCTCACTCGACGAGCGTGCGCGGGGCCCGCGGGGCGTCGTCGGGGAGCGTCGGCACCGTCCAGATCGTGTACAGGCCGTAGCCGACCAGCGCGATCGTGAGGTACTGGAGGTACCAGGGCAGGGCGTTGAAGAACAGC
>JBJTAA010000069.1:0-2226 GCA_046090525.1 Planctomycetota bacterium | reverse complement strand
ATCCCGACTTCCTCGACGCGCTGCTCCTGGCCGAGGCCGACCGCCGGGGACGCGTCAGGGGCTACGCCGCCCCCACGCTCGAAGCGGCGGTGGCGGTGCTCCGCGAACTCGATGCGGCGGACGGTGTCGACGAAACCGGCCTGGACGACGTCCACGGCGGGCGAGCGAACGCAGACGACGCCGGAGCGGCGTCGTGAGCGGCCCGTCCCGGCGGTTGTTCGTGGCCGTCGACCTGCCCTCGCCGCTCGCCGACAGGCTGGCGGCGCTCGCTCCGACGGGCCGGGGCGTGAAGCCAGTGCGGCCGGAATCGATCCATCTCACGCTGCATTTCCTCGGAGATGTGCCGGTGGCGGCGATCCCGGGGCTGCGCGCCGCCCTCGACGAGGTGCGGGCCTCGCCATTCGCCGTCGAACTGGCCGGGCGGGGTCGATTTCCGCCCCGCGGGCCGTCCCGCGTGCTCTGGGTGGGCCTCGCGCCGCAGGCCTCGCTCACGGCGCTCCATGCCGCCTGCGGCCGGGCGATTCAAGCCGCCGGGCTGCCGGTCGAGTCCCGGCCGTTCGCGCCCCACATCACGATCGCCCGGCTGCACGATACCGCCGACACGCGACTCGCCGAGGCGTTTCTCGCGGCAGGCAGCGTTCCGGCGGCCTTTCCCGTCGAGCGCGTCGTGCTCTACGCCAGCGACCGCACGCCCAGCGGGCCCCGGCACGAACCGTTGCACACGATCCCGCTCAGCGGCTGAGCGGGCGGTGCCTGGCCATGGCTACCGTGTCGGCTGGCCCCCTAGGGCGGCTCGTACCCGTTCGCGGGCCTCCCGCCAGCGGCTCTTCACCGTGCGCTCGGAACACCCGAGCAGGCGGGCGATCGTCTTCTGCTCGGCCCCCAGATACCAGACCAGGTGAAACACCTCGCGGAGTTCACTCGGCAGCGCGGCGATCGCCTCGTGAAAGAGCGTCCAACGGTCGAGCGAATCGTCGGGCGAATCAGCGAGATTGACCGGCGGCGGCGAGCCCCCCTGCCCCGTCGGCGAATCGGCCATCCCGGGCACGTTGGTCGCATGGTTGGCCGCGAAGGACATCGGGCCGGCGTGCCGGCGGGCGAGGTCGATCAACTCGCGGTGGAGCTGCGTGGCCGCCAGGGCCATGATCGCCCGCGGCGAGTCGGGCTGGACCTCCCCGAGCGCTCGGTGGAGCCGCATCGCGGCGTTCTGAAAGACGTCGTCGGTGTCGTCCCAGCGGCGCACGTTGGGAAACCTGGCCAGCATCCGCCGGGCGAGTGTCCGCAGCCGCTCGCTCGACACCTCGATGATCCGATCCCGGGCGGCGAGATCGCCGGAAGCCAGCCGGTCGAGACAGGCGGCGATCTCCGGGGCCACGGGGTCGTCGGAATCGATCGACATGGGCGCTCAGTCGCGGGAAAAGGCCGTAAAACCGCCGGTAATCGGGCAGTGTAGCGATTTTTTTGCCCCCCGGGCCGGCGGCGCTCGCTTCTATGGGTAGGGAGCCGAAAGCGAGCCGTGCCCGACGGCCGTCGGCTGCCGAGGGATCAAAAGGCGACGCCGCCATGAACGCCGTCTCGTCAGCCGCGATACCCGGCCTGGAGGCCGAGATTCTCGGCCTCGAACCGGGCGAGACGGATCCCGTCCGGATCATTCTGGCGGCCCAATTGCGGCTGCGCCTCTGCCGCCGTCACCATCCTTGCGGTGGATGCCGGCTGCCTCCCACCGATGTCCGGCAGATCGTGGCCGCACGGGACGCGCTCCTGCGGCGGGCCGTCGGTGTCCTGGCGAGCCGCGGCCTCCGCGGCTGAGCCAATCGTGTCCGGCGCCGTCGTCGCCTCGACCGTGGGGCAGGCTTGCAGCCTGCTGGGAGCCACCGTGGGGCAGGCTTGCAGCCTGCCAGGTACAGCCTCGCCCCGCAGCCTTTCCACCCCCCATAGGAGCACCCTCGTTACCGGGGTATAAGTGCTCCATGCGCGGGTCGGAACGCAGCGAGCACGAGGGCACGGATCCCGCCCTGGGCGGGGCTTCTGTCGCCCTGCGCAACCCTCTGACAGGCGGGCCCTCGCACGCGGGCCTGACGGGCGTCGACGACCACTTCTAGTTCGCCGCCGCCGATCCGCGGGCAAGCGGCATGACAGCCGGCAGCCGCTGCGGCGGCTGCACGATCGTGCGGCTTCGGGCACAGGGCGACATGGGCAGGGTGTACTAGGCCAGCCAGGACGCCC
>JBJTAA010000068.1:0-5096 GCA_046090525.1 Planctomycetota bacterium | reverse complement strand
GAGACGGGGCCCGCTCGCTCGGGCTCGACGGCCAGGCGATCGCGGTGTTCGTGATCCTGCTGGCGGCAGCGGAAGCGGCCGTCGCCCTGGCGATCACCCTCAACTTCTACAACAACCACGCCACGGTCGACGTCGACAGGGCCGACGAACTCAAGGGCTGACCAGCCGCGTTCCTCCCGTAGCCCCGAGCATCGGTTCCCAGTCTCCCGCCACACGATTCATGGATCTCGCCGCCCAACTCCCGCTCCTGCTCGGCCTGGCCTGGCTGACGCCGCTCGCGTCGTTCGTGGCGATCCTGTTTTTCGGGCCGCGGATGGGCTCGCACGGCCGCAACGCCGCCTGGGTGGCGACCGCGGCGATCGTGACGTCGCTCGTGCTCTCACTGACGGCGCTCGTGACCTGGCTGGGCGCCCATCCCGTGGTGCCCGCCCACCACGGCGGCCATGGCGATCACGCCGCCCTGGCGCCGGTCGCCGGCACGGCCTACGCCGCGGAGGCGGCCGATGATGCCCATGGCGGCGGGCACGGCGACGCCCATGCCGAGCCGCACGTTCCCGTGGCCTACGCGGGCGACTGGTACACGCTCTACGAGGGCGGTCGGCTCAAGCTCTCGATCGGCTGGTACATCGACGCGCTCACGGTGCTGATGTTCGTGGTGGTCACCTTCATCGCCACCTGCATCCACATCTATGCGTCGGGCTACATGCACGACGAACTGCACGACGTCACCGACCACGAGGTGACGCTCGCCGACGGCCACCACCTGCATCGACCGGGACGGTTCCCGAGATTCTTCCAGGCGCTGTCGCTGTTCTGCTTCTCGATGCTGGGCATCGTGATCGCCGGCAACCTGGCGATGGTGTTCGTGTTCTGGGAACTCGTGGGCATCTGCTCCTGGTTCCTGATCGGGTTCTACTACGAGCGGAAGAGCGCCTCGACGGCCGCCAACAAGGCGTTCATCGTCAATCGCGTGGGCGACTTCGGGATGCTGATCGGCCTGATGGCCCTGTGGGGCGCCCTCGGCACGCTCTCCTTCGCCGACACGACGACCGTGGGCCCGGACGGCGGCAAGGTGACGACGCCCGGTCTCTTCAGCCTCTTCCGGCCGGCCGAGACGGGGCATCAGCTGCAGGTGCCCGACGGCATGGTGGCCGCGGCCGCGGCCTCCGAGGTGGCGTCGATCGCGGCCGACCACGCCGCCACGCCGGCCGACGCCGCCAGCGAAATCGCGGCCCGGGTGCCGGGCTGGCGGGAGGCGGGCTTCGGCCGCTGGCTGCTCGTGATCGCGGGCCTCGGCATCTTCTGCGGCTGCGTGGGCAAGAGCGCCCAGTTCCCGCTCTCGGTCTGGCTGCCCGACGCCATGGAAGGCCCGACGCCCGTCTCGGCGCTCGTCCACTCCGCGACGATGGTGGCGGCGGGCGTCTACCTCGTCGGCCGGTTCTACCCCGTGCTCTCCCCCGACGTGCTGCTCGTGATCGCCTACGTCGGGGCGATCACGCTGTTCATCGCCGCCACGATCGCGCTGGTGGCCAACGACATCAAGCGGGTGCTCGCCTACTCCACCGTCAGCCAGCTCGGCTACATGATGCTGGCGCTCGGCGTGGGCGGCTGGGTGGCCGGCCTCTTCCACCTGGTCACGCATGCCTTCTTCAAGAGCCTGCTCTTTCTCTGCTCGGGTTCGGTGATCCACGCCTGCCACACCAACGACATGCGGAAGATGGGCGGCCTCCTCAAGGTCATGCCCTGGACCGGCTACACGATGCTGGTCGGCTGCCTGGCGATCATCGGGGCCGGCATCCCGTTCGTGGTCGGCCTGTCGGGCTACTATTCCAAAGACTCGATCCTCGCCCAGGCGCTCTCCTTCTCCCAGGCGAACCCCCGGCACTGGATCCTGTTCCTGGCGGTCGCCGGCGGCGCGGCGCTCACCGCCTTCTACATGTTCCGGCTCTGGTTCATGACCTTTATGGGCCAGCCCCGCGACCATCACGTGGCCGAGCACGCCCATGAGTCGCCGAACGTGATGGTGGCGCCGCTCGTCGTGCTCTCGGTGCTCGCCGTCGTCGCGGGCTGGAGCCTGCCCGGCGGCTTCGGGATCGCCAACATGCTCGAGCAGGCCCGTCCGGCCGGCACCGAGGGGGCGATGACCGGGGGCTTCGCGTTCGGGCAGACGCTCTCCTTCCCCGCGGAGCACGAGAGCCACGAGGGGGCGATCCACGTCACGGCCACCCTGACGGCCTTCGCCACCGCGCTGGGGGGCGTGCTGCTCGCGGCGGCGATGTACCTCTGGCGGTTCGTATCGCCGGTCGCGGTCGCCTTCCTGTTCCGGCCGGTCTACAAGTTTCTCGCCAACCGCTGGTATTTCGACGAACTCTACGACGCCCTGTTCGTGAAGCCGGCCCTCGGCATCGCGGCGCTCGCGTCGGGCACCGACCGCGGGCTGATCGACAAGCTGATCGACGGCGTCGCCTGGGCCGCCCGCCGGCTCGCAGGCCTCGACGCCTGGCTCGACCGCACCGTCGTGGATGGCCTCGTGAACGCCACCGCGAACGCCACCTGGAACGCGGGGCTCAAGCTCCGGGGCCTCCAGACGGGCCGCCTCCGGCAATACGTGATGTTCATCGTCGTGGGCACGGTGGCCCTGTTCGTGCTGGCCTCGCTCGCCTTCCGCGCGACCGTTGCCGGCTGATCCCGATCACCCCCAAAACCCCCCAGCCAACTTCGCCACGGATCCGACCATGACCCCTGCCGCCGCCCTCTCGCAGCCCGCCTTCTGGCCCCTCACGGCGATCGTGTTCCTGCCGGCCGTCGTCGCCGCGGTGCTGGCGCTGCCGATCATCTCCAAGGCCCGCGAGGACCTGATCCGCTGGATCACGCTGGCGAACACGGCCGTGGTCTTCGTCCTCTCCCTGTGGATGGCCTGGCCGGGCCTGTTCGGGGCCAAGGGGCCGGCGCAGTTCACGGTGGGTGAGCCCGGGATGCAGTTGGTGGTGAGCAAGCCGTGGATTCCGTCCTTCAACATCGAGTATCTGCTCGGCGTCGACGGCATCAGCATGCCGCTGGTCGTGCTCACGACCTTCCTCTCGCTCCTGGCGTGCGCGGCGAGCTGGCCGATCACCAAGCACGTCAAGGCCTACCACGTGCTCTTCCTGCTCCTCGTGACGGGCATGCTCGGCGTGTTCGTCTCGCTCGACTTCTTCCTGTTCTACGTGTTCTGGGAGGTGATGCTCCTGCCGCTGTACTTCCTGATCGGCATCTGGGGCGGGCCGCGGCGGGAGTATGCGGCGATCAAGTTCTTCCTCTACACCCTGCTCGGCAGCGTGCTGATGCTGCTGGCGATCCTGATGCTCTACTTCACGAGCGACCTGCGGATGCTCTCGCCCGAGCAACTCGTGGCCGCCCACGTGGTGAGCCCGGCCCTCGACGCCGCGGCCCAGGGCGAGGCGGTCGCCGCGATCAAGGCGGCCGCGGAGCCGGTGCACACCTTCAACCTCCTGGCGCTGGCGGAGCTGGGCCAGTTGCCCAACTCCCCGTTCGCGGCGGCCACCGTCTGGGGCTGGTCGCTCGAGAACTGGGCCTTCCTGCTCCTGCTGATCGGCTTCGTGATCAAGGTGCCGGTGGTGCCGGTGCACACCTGGTTGCCCGACGCCCACGTCGAGGCGCCCACGCCGATCTCCATGATCCTGGCCGGCGTGCTCTTGAAGCTCGGCGGCTACGGCATCCTGCGGATCTGCTATCCGATCTGCCCCGGGGGCGGGCTCACGCTCGCCTGGCTCGTCTGCGGCCTGGGCGTGGTCTCGATGGTCTACGGGGCCTTCGCGGCCCTGGCCCAGAAGGATTTCAAGCGGATGGTGGCCTACAGTTCCGTGAGCCACATGGGCTACGTGATGCTCGGCCTCGGCGTCTGGAGCGCCGTCGCGGCCAACGAGTTCCGCTGGGACGCCTGGGCCCAGGGCGTCAACGGCGCCATGTTCCAGATGCTCGCCCACGGTTTCTCCTCGGCGGGCATGTTCTTCATGGTGGGCGTCCTCTACGACCGCGTCCACCACCGCAACCTCGAGGAGTTCGGCGGGATCTTCAACCGGATGCCCGTCTACGCGGCGCTCGCCGTGGCGATCTTCTTCGCCGGTCTCGGCCTGCCGGGACTGTGCGGCTTCCTCGGCGAGGTGCTCGTCACGCTCTCCGCCTGGAACTACAGCAAGCTGCTCGCCGTGATCTCGGCCTTCACGGTGATCCTGACCGCGGGCTACATCCTGTGGGCGATCCAGCGGGTGTATCTCGGCGCGGAATACAAGGGCCCGCATGGCGACCACCTGACGCCGATGACCGGCCGCGAGCTGGCGATCGCCACGCCGCTGGTGTTCCTCGCGATCCTGTTCGGGCTGGCTCCGCAGCTGCTCTTCAACTACGTCACGCCGACCGTCAATCGGCAGGTCGAGCAACTCGCCGACTGGACCCGTGAGGTGCGGCCCGACTTCCCGGCCACGCCCGCGGTCACGACGGCCGCCACGGCCGACGGCCACGACCTCGCGCAGGACTGACGTCCCAGGACCCCCCCGCTCATGGACCTCGGAAGCCTCGTTTCCGGCACGATCAACGACACGCTCGCCGTGTCATTGCCGCTGTTTCGCACCGAACTCGCGATCGCCGCGACCGTGGTGCTCGTGCTGCTCTGCCGGATGCTGCCGGTGTTCCGCTGGCTCGACTCGGGGCTCGTCGCCCTGGGCGGGGCGTGCTTCGCCGTGTGGTACGGCTGGGTCGACCTGCAGGCCGTGCAGAAGGCCGGAGAGTTTCGCCAGGAGCTGTTCGGCGGGCTCCTGGTGTTCGACTCGTTGACGGCCTACGTGCGGCTCCTGCTGGCCGCCTTCCTCGTGCTCTACATCGTGTTCACGAAGGTGTCGGGCATCCCCGACCGTGAGGACGGTGCCGACTTCTACGTGCTCGTGCTCGGGGCCACGCTCGGCATGTGCCTGATGGCCTCCGCGAACCACCTGCTCATGATCTTCATGGCCGTGGAGATGGCGAGCGTGCCCTCCTACGCCCTGGCCGGCTTCCTCAAGGGGCGGAAGGCGAGTTCCGAGGCGGCCCTCAAGTACGCC
>JBJTAA010000067.1:0-2617 GCA_046090525.1 Planctomycetota bacterium | reverse complement strand
TGCCATCGACGCGGACCGTGCCGGTGTTGGCGCCGGTGCCGGAGAGCACGTAGGTCGGAGCGTTGTAGGAACCGGTGCCGCCCGACTGCGTGAACAGGACGTTGCCGCTGCCCGTGAGACCACCGGAGAGCGTGATCGTGTCTTCGTACTGGGCGGAGATCGTGCTCGCGCCGGAGACGAGTGTCACTTGGCCCGAGTACGTGTTCGCGCCGTCCGTCGTGTGCAGCGTGCCACCGGAAAGCGAAAAGGCGTTGGTGATCGTGTCCGCGCCGCTCAAGCTCAGCCAGTAGGCGACTCGTCCGCCCGCGGCAATCGACACGGCGCCCGTGCCGAGGGCCGACGGGCTGCCGCCCTGCGAGCCGCCGGCCGACACCTCGAGCGTGCCGCCGGAGACGGTCGTGCCGCCGGAGTAGCTGCTCGAACCGGTCAGGATCAGCATGCCCGCCTCGACGGCCACGTTGCCGCCCGTGATCCCGCCGCCGAAGACCAGCGAGCCGGCGCCGGTCTTCGTGAGATTTTGACTCCGTACGCCGTCGGAGGGATTCCACGTGAGCGTGGTTCCGGGCCCTGAAACATTGATTGCCGCGCGGGTGATGCCGGGATTGTCGATCCAAAGACGGCGGGTGGTGGTGAAACTGCCCCCGCTGTAGCGGAAAGTGCCGGAGTCTCCAGAAGCGGCATTGAACTCGATGAAGTTTGCGACATCCCCCATCACGCCGGGCAAATCACCAATTTCCAGCACCCCGCCGTAAATGTTGAAGCCTTTGTCCACCGCAGTGTTGCCGCCGCTGAGAACGACCGAGCCGCCAAAGGTGGTCGAGCCATCGGGGCGGTTGACGTGGAGCGCAGCGTTGACGCTGCGCGTGCCCGTGAAGTTCACCGTGCCGCCGGTCGCGGCGGCGAGATCGTAATCGCCGGCGTTCCCGACGAACTCACCCGAGAACGTCGTCGTGCCCGACGTGTTGAGGCCGCCCATCGTCCGCCGGCCGGACGACCCGTTGCGGACTTCGAGTTGGCGACCGAACGTCGTGCCCGCCGTGTCGAGCCACACCGCGGCGTTGCCGGAGCCGGACGTACTGCCGATCACCGGTCGGCCGCCTGTCATCGTGCCGGCTCCGCTGAACTGGAGCACGCCGTCATCGACGAACACCGAGCCATCATTGCCGGAGCCGAAGGTCAGCGAGCCCGTGACGAGGGCCCGCTTGTTGCCCTGGATGTACATGTCGGGGTCGTTGCCGCTGTCCCCCTTGTTGACGTTGCCCGCGAACGTGACGGTCCGCCGCGTCGAGTCGCTGCCGGTCACGACGAGCGAGCGGGTCGTGCTGCCGTTCGCGTCGATGTACATGTTCGGCGTGGAGATGACGAGATCGCCGGCATTGAGATTGATTTGGCTGTTGGCGGCATTGCGGAACGAGAATTCGCTCACGCCGATCGTCTGCGTGTTCGCGCTATTTTGGAAGATTTCCTGCAACCCGCTGCCGAGGTAGGGACGGAAACCGAACGTGTCGCCGCTCAGCGTGAACGAACCTGCGCCGCTGGCGAAATACATCTGGCCGAAGCTCCGCGACCAGTTGCCGAGGTTGTTGGTGGTCGCCGTGCGGGTCGTACCCGCAAACACGGCCACGTTGTTGCCGCTATCGCCGGACGGCACGCCCGCTCCCGACCGGTTACCGCTCGTGCCCCAGTTGTCGTCGGAGCCTCCGCCGGTCCACGTGGAGGTGGTCTGCGCCCGAGCCCCGCCTGTCCAGAGGAATCCACGTCCGAGCAGCACTGCACGAGGCAGCGTCTTGGTCGTGATCATGACGACAATCCGGTTGAAGTGACGTCTGGGTTGAAGGCTCGATCTCACGAGTCGGCAGCCGGCGACCGATCCGACGCTTTTGTTGTACGGGGGAAGATGCCCTCTTCCACGCTCAAATCCCGAAAAGTGACGAATCGGGCGCGCCCTGGGACGAATCGGGCAGCAGCAGGGACGAATCGGGCGCGCCGTGGGACGAATCGGGCGCGCTTCGCCCTACATCCGCTCGGGCACCCGGATGCCCAACAGCGCGAGCCCCCGGCGGAGCACCTGCCCCGTGAGGTCGCAGAGGGCGAGCCGCGACGCGCGTTCCGCGCCCTCGGCCTTGAGCACCGAGAGCCCGTCGTAGAAGGTCGAGTAGGCGCCGGCCACGTCGAAGAGATACGCCGTGAGCACGTTGGGCCGCTCGTCGGCCTCGACATCTTCGAGCGCCTCGCCGAACCGCACGAGCTTCATCGCCAGCGCCCGCTCGCGCGGATCCGACAACAGCACGCCGTGGCACGCTCGGCGCGCTGCGGCGCGGTCGATGCCCCCCTTCGCGAAGATGCCCTCGACCCGCGCCACGGCATACTGCATGTAGGCCGCCGTGTTGCCCTTAAGCTCGAGCATCTTGTCGAAGCTGAACACGTAGTCGGTGGTGCGGTTCTGTGAGAGGTCGGCGTACTTGATCGCGCCGATCCCGACCGCCTCGGCGATCCGGCGCCGCTCCGCCTCGGGCATCCCCGTGCCGCGGTCGGCGTCGGCCGTGGTCACGACGTCGTAGGCCCGCGCCACTCCCTCGTCGAGCAGCGCCTCGAGGCCCACGGTGTCGCCGGCCCG
>JBJTAA010000066.1:0-4316 GCA_046090525.1 Planctomycetota bacterium | reverse complement strand
GCGGCGTTGACCCGCGCCGAAGGCGGGTGGTAGGGTCGCAGCGATGAGTGCACCGGAGGATTCAGCAGCCGCGTCGAGTCGCCCTGGCGTGCGTCCCGTCCAGGAAAGCGACGCCACGGTCATCTCGCAAGGCGATTCGGGGATCAGCTCGTCCATCTCCCGCCCCGCCCCGCCCGCGACCCGCTCGCCGACCGCCGAGATCGGCCGCCTCCTCGAGGGCACGATGCTCGGGCCCTACCGCCTCGACGAGTTCGTCGGCGGCGGCGGCATGGGGGCTGTGTTCCGCGCGCTCGACACCACGCTCGACCGGACGGTGGCCGTCAAGGTGCTCGCCCGCCGTGAGTCGGACGACGAGGAGACGCTGCGCCGGTTCCGCAACGAGGCCCAGTCGGCCGCCCGGCTCGACCATGAGAACATCGGCCGCGTGCACGCCGTCGGCAGCGAAGGGGACTGGCACTACATCGTCTTCGAGTTCATCGAGGGCACGAACGTGCGCGACCTCGTGCGGGAGCAGGGGCCCTTCGATCTGGGCCGCACGATCGACGTGGCGATCCAGGTCGCCGACGCCCTCGAGCACGCCTCCGAGCGGGAGATCGTGCACCGCGACATCAAGCCCTCCAACATCGTGATCACTCCGGCCGGCCGGGCCCGGATCGTCGACATGGGGCTGGCCAGGCTCCATCAGGTGGCCGGTGACGCCGATCTCACCGTCAGCGGCATGACGCTCGGCACCTTCGACTACATCTCCCCGGAGCAGGCCCGCGATCCCCGGTCGGCCGACGTCCGCAGCGACCTCTATTCGCTGGGTTGCACGATGTTCTTCATGCTCGCCGGCCGGCCGCCGTTCGCCGAGGGCACCATGGTGCAGAAGCTGCTCCAGCACCAGCAGTCGGAGCCGCCGGCGATCGACGAACTGCGGTCCGACGTGCCCCGCCGGCTGGCGGCGATCATCAGCCGGCTGATGGCGAAGGACCCGCTCGACCGCTACCAGCGGCCGGCCGTGCTCGTGGCCGAACTCGTGGGCTGCGCGGAGTCGGAGGGGATCCCGTTGGCGGTGCCGCCGCGGCCGGCCGTGGTCGTCTCGCAGCCCGTCGAGCCGACCGCACCCCGCCTGTCGTGGCTCGTGCCCGCGGGCCTGCTGGCCTTGATCGTGATCGCGCTCTGGGCCAGGTCGGTCGCCGATCGGCGTCGTCCGGAGACTCGCTCCGCCGCCCCGCCCGCGACCTCCGGCGACGCGGCGCCTGGCGAAGCGATGCCGGCTCGAGCCGGCGAGTTGCGCGATCGTGACGGTTCCCCGGCGCCCACGCGATGATTTTCCCGCCGGATGCTTGACGCTGCGCCGCGGCGGCGGTTTCATTGAGGGGCCGCGGTCGGGAGCGTCCCGCCGCAGGATGCCGGCCTTCCTGGAGTCTCCCTAATGCCCCGTCGCAGCATTCCCGCCCGTCTCGCCCTCCTCGGTCTCTCGATCGTCTTCGGAGCCTCGGCCCGGGAAGCCTTCGCCATCAAGCAGTTCGCCGACGAGTTCAAGGCGGCCTACGTCAAGGAGGGCACCCCGCTCGCCGCCGAGGTCGAGACGGCCAAGTGCAATGTCTGCCACAAGGGCAGCAACAAGAAGGAGCGCAATGCCTACGGTGAGGCGCTCGCCAAGCTGCTCGACAAGAAGGAAGACAAGGAAAACAAGGAAAAGATCCGTCAGGCGCTCGACACCGTGGCCAAGGAGTCGAGCGACCCGGCGAAGCCCGACGCCCCGACCTTCGGCGACCTGATCGCGGCCGGCAAGCTGCCCGGCGGCCCGGTCGAGTGACGCCGAGTCACCGCGGCGGGATGCTACCGCTCCCGAGCGGCATCGAGCAGTAGGCTCTCCAGGTCGCCGCAGGCGGCGATTGCGGCCGCGTCGTCCGGGGGGGCGAACACCCGCACCCGCTTGACGAGGCTGTCGAACTGCTCGTGGGCGAGGCTCCGGACGACGGGTGAGAGGTCGGCCAGGCGTCGCCAGCCGCCCCCCTGCTCGCGGACCTGGAGTCGAAACTCCACCTCCCGCTCGGCCGGCGGTGCGTCCACGATCAGCGTGGCCGGATCGATCCGCCGCCCCAGGCGGGCGGAGAGCGTCGCGGCCAGTCGGGCCGACACGGCGGTCATCGTGGCGTAGCCGCGGCCGGCGAGCGCGGCGTGTACGGCCGGCGCGTGCAGGGCGTCGAAACTGCCGGCCCGCTTGAAGAGCCGCCGCTCGGGGCCGAACAGGCCCGCTGCCAGCGGCTCGGCCGGCGTGCCCGTGGCGACGGCCGTGAGCCAGTCCGCGAACTGCCGGTCGTCGGCGCGGGTGACGGCCGCGGCGTCGAGCCGGTCCCGGACGAGCCACACGGCCCGCTGCAGCATCGCCGTGGCGGCCCGCACCGCGTGGTGCCAGTAGACCTCGCTGAACATCACGTAGCGGGCGAACACCATCAGTTCCGCCGCGGTGCGCCCCTTGTCGGTGATCGCCAGCGCCGTGCCGGACTCGTCGAGGCAGAGGCTCCCCAGGAGCCGGTCGCGGTCGAAGTGGAGCCCGTAGGGCACGCCGGCATGCAGGCTGTCGCGGGCCAGATAGTCCATCTTGTCCACGTCGACGGGGCCCGAGAGGAGCGACTGGAGGATGTGGCCGGTCGGGTCGTTGGCGGTGCCCGCGACGAGCCCCGCGACGCGGGCCGGGTCGATCTGCCAACGGTCTCGAAGGACGCCGCCCACCTCGCCCGCCTCGAGGATCCCTGCCAGCAGCGATTCGTGCCGCGGCAGTTCGGGAAGGCCCATGTCCTCGAGGGGATGGCAGTAGGCCCAGTGGCCGACGTCGTGCAGCAGGGCGGCGGCCAGAAAGGTGGCCGCATCCTCGGCGGAGACGGCCGCGGCGAACCGCTCGTCGCGGCGGAGCCTCCGCAGGAACTCGAGTGCCAGCCGATACACGCCCAGCGAGTGCTCGAGCCGGCTGTGGACCGCCCCTGGATAGACGAGGGCAACGAGGCCCAGTTGCGAGATCCGCGCCAGGCGGCGCAGGGCGGGCGTGTCGAGGAGCGCCCGCACGCGGGGCGTGAGCGGCACGGTCTCGCCGGGCGGGATCCGCACCCCCTCGCCACCGGTGTCGAGGGCGGCCAGTTCCGGCAGATTCGAGAGGTCGGCCATGATCGGTCTCGGCGGTCGGCGGGGGCCGGGAGCTGTGGCGGAGATCGTCGCCGCTACAGCGGCAGCAGGCCCGCCAGCCAGCGCAGGAGCGCCGTGAAGAGCACGTAGAACGAAAAGTGGATCGCGGCGTTCCCCGGCTCGAGGTCGAACGTCGCCAGGGCCGCGAGGCCGCCGGCTGCGACGAACAAGGGGCCGATGGTGAACCACTGCCACATCTCGGCCGTCTGCTCGGCGGGGATCAAGCCGCGGACGCCCCACAGGGCTGCGTACACGGCCGCGCAGACGAGGGCCCGCAGGAGAAGCGGCCGGCCGCGGTAGGGCTCGAGTTCGCGATTGCGGACCGCCGCGTAACCCAGGAGCGCCGCCGGCAGGGCGACGGCGAACGCCCCCGCTAACAGCAGCCAGGAGGGAATGGTGCTCTGCGCCGGGGCGGTGCCGGCGGCCGGGATCGGCGGGTAGATCAGCGGCAGCACGGCTGCCAGGCCCAGGCATGCGACGGCGCCGACCGCGGTCAGCACTAAGGCCGGCACCGGCACCGGCTTGTCACGCTTCTTGAGCGGCGCGGTGGGCGCCTTCCCGGTGCCGGACGACGTGGCCACGGGCCGTTCGGGCTCGTGGATGACGACCGACTTGGCGGCCGGTTCGGGAATCTTGATCGGCTGCTTGCACTTGGGGCAGGGCCCCGTGCGGCCGGCGAACTGGTCGCTCACGCTGAACCGCGACTTGCAGCCCGGGCAGACGACGGTGATGGGCATCGAGGGGTTCCCCGGCCACGGGGGGCCGACATGGAGGCGTGTCGCAGGGCAGTGTCAGAGGGCGGCCGGCCGCCGTCAAGGGAACCGGCATCTGGTAGACTTCGAACGTCCAGCCCGAACGCGCAGGCTGGCCGCAGCGAGGACCGCCGCGATGTCGGCCGACGAGGACAAGACGAAGGTGCTGCCGCGGAAGCCGGCAGCCGCCGCCCCGGCGGTCGCCGACGGCGACCAGATCGTCTTTCGCTGCCCGAACGGTCACCGCATCGTCGTGCCCGTGGCCCAAGCCGGGAAGCGGGGCGTGTGCAGCAAGTGCAGGACCCCGGTCAGCATCCCGGTTCCGGACGGCACGCCGGCCGCGCGACCCGATGCCGCCGAGACGCCGACCCCGCCGCCTGGCGAGCCGGAACC
>JBJTAA010000065.1:0-2515 GCA_046090525.1 Planctomycetota bacterium | reverse complement strand
GTGCTGGCCCCGGCGCCGAAGCAGAAGGATGACGCCCCGAAGGCCCCGAAGATCAAGGTCGGGTGAGGTCGTCATGAGGCTCATGTGCCTGCTCACCGCCGGGGCGGTCGGTCTCGCCGTCACGGCGCGGGCCCAGGATGCCCTCCCGCAACCGCTGCCTCCGCCGGAGGTCGGCCCCGGGATGGCGGCCGATGCGCTGCCGGCCCCAGCTGCCGTCGAGATCCCGCCATCGGCGCCCGGCGCCCCGAAGCTCGACCCGCCGGTCGACGCGCGGCTGCCCGGGAATCTGGCGATCGACGACCGTCCCGAGCCGCTCACGCTCGGCGAGGTGCTCGACAGCGTCCGGCGTCACTACCCGCTGCTCCAGGCGATCGAGCGGGAACGGGGCGTGGCGGCGGGCCGCCTGACGGCCGCGATGGGCGCCTTCGACACCAACATCGACATGGCCGGCAATGCGATCGCCCCGGGCACCTACGAGAACTACCGTTCCAACTTCGGGCTCTCGCAGCTCCTCCAGAGCGGCGGCATCCAGGTGTTCGGCGGCTACCGGACCGGCTTCGGCGACTTCCCCACCTACAACCTCGGCCAGAAGACGGCCGACGTCGGCGAGGTCCGCGGCGGCATCACGATGCCGCTGGCGCGGGATCGCGACATCGATTCCGCCCGGGCCGGCCGCGACAAGGCCCGGCTCGACACGGCGCTCGCCGAGCCCACCATCGTCCGCAGCCGGCTCGACTACATGCGGGCCGCGGCCCTCACCTTCTGGACCTGGCAGGGCAGCGGCGAGCGGGAGGGGGCGGCCAAGCGGCTCGAGCAGCTGGCGGTGCGGCGCGACGGCGAGATCGCCGCCAAGGTCGAGCGCGGCGTGATGGCCAACATCGAGCGGGTCGACAACCAGAAGAACATCGCCCTGCGCCGGGGACTGCTCGTGCAGGCCGACCGGGCCGTGCAGCAGTCCACGATCGACCTCTCGCTCTTCCTGCGGGACGAATCGGGCAAGCCCCTCCTCCCCGCCCGTCGCCGGATGCGGCCGCTGCCCGAGCCGGTGCCGCCCTCGGTGAGCTTCTACGAGGAGTCGCTGGCCAGGGCGCTCGCGGCCCGGCCGGAGTTCCAACGGCTCTCGCTCGAGCGGGAAAAACTCTTCGTGGAACGCAGGCTGGCCGCCAACGACACGCTGCCGGGGATCGATGCGCAGGTGGCCGGCAACCAGGACGCCGGCTTCGGCAAGAGCCCGCTCTCCGGCATCGACGGCCTCGACCGGCAGGTGCTCCAGGCGGCGCTCGTGTTTCAGATGCCGGCCCAGCGGCGCAACGCCCGCGGCCGCATCCAGGCCGTCGACTCCTTGCTCGTGCAGCTCGATCGGCGGCTGGAGTTCACCTTCGACAGCGTGCGGGCCGAGGTGCAGGACGCCTACTCGAAACTGGAGCGGGCCTACGAGTTCCACAAGCAGGCCGTGCAGCAGGAGGAACTGGCGGCCCTCGTGGCCGAGGCGGAGCGGGAGCAGTTCCGCCTGGGCCGGAGCGACATCCTCCGCGTCACGCTGCGCGAGCAGGCGAAGTTCGACGCCGACCTGCTCGAGATCGCGGCCCGGCAGGAGTATTGGCGGGCCGATGCCGACCTGCGGGCGGCCGATACGTCGCTCGACATGGTCGGCACGGGCCTCGAGCAGGGTCGGCTTCTGGCCCCGGTGCCCGAGCCGGTGCCGCTGCCCGAGGTGATCGAGCCGCCCGCCCCCGCCGCCCGGCCGGAAAAATGAACTGGCCAGCGCGAACCTGTCGATCTATAAAGCATCGGTTGGTTGGGAAGTCCCGCAGGCGGAGGGCGCAGCCTCTGGCCGCGCCCTGCAGGATGGATCATGACCGGCATTCGGCCCCTGGCAGGGCGGCTCCCGCCGCTTCTGGCCATCGCGATCGTGTTGGCGACGTCGGTCGCGCTCGGCGACGAACCGACCCGTGGCCGGTGTGACGATGCGTCGGGCCTTGCGGCGGGTCACCTCCCTGTCGGGGCGTGCTCGGCGGGCGAACTCGCCGACGAGGAACCGCAAGCCCCGGTGCGCGGAGCATCGCTGCGGAAGCTGGCTCGCCGCATCGCGCCGCCGCGAAGTGTCCTGAGGTCGGCTCCGGACGCGACGCCGCCCCCGGCCTCAGGCCACGGCTTTGCGCGGCGTTCGGTCGCGGACGCGGTGCGCGTCGCCAACGCGGCCGACCTAGCATGGCTGTGTCGCCGGTTGCTTTGATTCCCCGCGGGCTCTGACGACGGGGATGCCCGGGCGGACGCCTGACCTCGATCGGCCCGCCTCTCCATCCACCGTCCGCGGCCGCTGGCGGCCGGGCACGCGTGTGTCCGGGGCGGGCGCGGACGGCCTTCTGGTTGCTTTCCAGCAAGGGGCCTTCACGGGCTCCGAAAGGAGTTTTCGATGAGACGAACGATTGTTGCTTTCGTGGCCGGCCTGGCGTGCTGCCTGGCGGCCGACTTCGGCGTGGCCCAGGGCCCTGCGCTCTCGGCCGACGATCTG
>JBJTAA010000064.1:0-11744 GCA_046090525.1 Planctomycetota bacterium | reverse complement strand
GCGAGCGACGACGAGTGGACGGCGCCGATCCAGGCCGAGGTCGGCCCCGACGGCCAGGTGTGGGTGATCGACTGGTACAACTTCATCGTTCAGCACAACCCGACGCCGGCCGGGTTCGAGACGGGCAGGCGGGGTGCCTACGTCACGCCGCTGCGCGACAAGAAGCACGGCCGCATCTGGCGGGTCGTGCATTCCGCCGCGCCCACGACGGCGCGTGCGTCGTTGGCCGACGCCTCGCCGGCCGAACTCGTGGCCACGCTGCGCGACACCAACATGTTCTGGCGGGAGCGGGCGCAACGAAAGCTGGTCGAGCGGGCGGCGGGGCGTCTGGATGGTGGTCGCGACGTGGTGCCGGAGCTGATCGGCCTCGTCGAGGATCCGGCCGTCGACGCCGTCGGCCTGAACCCCGGCGCGATCCATGCGATCTGGACGCTGAAGCTCCTCGGCGCGCTCGAGGGGCCGGCCGCCAGTCCGCGGGCGGTCGCCAACGTCCAGGCGGCGCTCGCGCATCCTGCGGCCGGCGTGCGGATGAATGCGGTGAAGGCGCTCCCCCGGGATGCGGGCACGCTGGCCAAGCTGGCCGCCTCGAACCTCGCCGCCGACCCGGCGCCGCTCGTCCGCTTGGCCGTGCTCGAAGCGCTGGGCGAATGGGGCTCGGCGCCCGACGCCGGGGCGATCGTGAACGCCATGCTGGCCGATCCGCTGACACTGACGGATCCGATCCTCGCCGATGCGGTGACCTCGGCCGCGGCCGTCCAGTCGGCGACGGTGCTGCCGCCGCTGCTGGCGGCGCCCGGGACCAAGGCCGATCCGCGGCGGCTCGGGGTCATCGAGCGTGTCGCCGAGCACGTGGCGCGTGGTGCCGATGGGGCGGCGGTGTCGGCGGCGCTGGTGCGGTTGGGCGCGGCCCCTGCCGATGTGGCCAGTGCGGCACTGGCCGGGATGGCCCGCGGCTGGCCGCGAGGCACGCCCGCGGCGTTCAGCCCGGAAGCCGAGCAGGCCATCGTCGCGTTGGCCGACGCGTTGCCACCCGCCGCGCAGGGCCAGCTCGTCACGCTCGTGCAGCACGCCGGCAGCAAGGCGCTCGATTCCCGGATCAACGCGATCAGCGAGGGGTTGCTGGCCGTCATCGACCGTCCGGACGCTCCGGAACAGGACCGCATCGACGCAGCCGAGCGGCTCGTGGCCCTGCGGCCCGCCGATCGCACGGTCGTGGCGGACCTGCTCGAGCGGGCCGGGGGCCGGACCGATCCGGCCGTCGCGAGCGGGTTCATCGCCGCCGTCAGCCGCTCGACGGCACCGGAGGCCCCGGGGGCGGTTCTCGATCGGCTGGCGACCTTCACACCCCAGGTGCGCGAGGCGGCGATTCGCGCGGTGCTCGGCAACCGCGACTGGGGCACGCATCTCGTGACCCGTTTGGAACGGGGGGCGGTGCGACTCGGTGACATTCCGATCGTGGACCGGGCGAGTCTGGCCCAGCATCCGGATCGGGCGGTCCGCGACGGGATGAAGAAGATCCTGGCCACCGGCGGCGGCTTGCCCTCCGCCGACCGGCAGAAAGTGATCGACGAGGTGCTGCCCGTCGTGCAGACCGGGGGCGATGCGGCCCGGGGGAAGGCGATCTTCAAGGAGCAGTGCGGCAAGTGCCACATGCACGGCGGGGAGGGGGGGCGGGTCGGCCCTGACCTCACCGGGATGGCCGTGCATCCGGCCCACGAGCTGCTCATCCACATCCTCGATCCCAACCGCTCGGTCGAGGGCAACTACCGCGCCTACACGGTGACGACCGAAGACGGCCGCGTGGTGACCGGTCTGTTGGCGGCGGAAAGTCGGACCGCGATCGAGATCGTCGATGCGGAGGGCAAGCGGATCGCGATTCAGCGGGACGAGATCGACGAACTGTCCCCGTCCCCCAACTCGCTGATGCCCGTCGGCTTCGAGAAGCAGGTTTCGCCGCAGGGGCTCGCCGACCTGGTCGCGTTCCTCAGGGACCGGGGCACGTTTCTCCCGGTGCCCCTGGAAAAGGTGGCCACCGTGGTGAGCACGAAGGGCATGTTTCATTCGCCTTCCGCGATGCAGGAGCGACTCGTGTTCGACGATTGGGCGCCGAAGCAGGTTCAGGGCGTGCCATTCGTCCTCGTCGATCCGCAGGGCGAAAGCATCCCCAACGCCGTGATGCTGCAGGGGCCGAACGGCGAGATTCCGCCCCGCATGCCGCGCGAGGTGTCGGTGCCCGTGAACGCACCCGCCCGGGCCATCCACCTGCTGGGCGGGGTCGCCGGCTGGGGATTTCCGGCCGTGGGCGAGGGATCGGTGTCGATGATCGTGCGGCTGCGGTACGACGACGGCACCACGGAGGATCATCCGTTGGTCAATGGCCGCCATATCGCCGACTACATCCGTCGCGTCGACGTGCCGGAGAGCGAGTTCGCCTTCGACCTCCACGGCAAGCAGCTGCGGCACGTGCGGATCACGCCGCAGCAGGCCAAGCCGATCGCCTCCATCGATCTCGTCAAGGGGCGGGACGCCACGGCGCCGGTCGTGATGGCGATGACGGTCGAGACCCGCTGACGCGGGCTGGTGGGTCGGCGCCCTGCTCCAACCGTCGGATGGCAACGCCGCTTCCCAGACCACGGCGCGGTGCGGCGTTCGGCATCCGGCGGGGGCGCATCATGCCCCGGCGGGGCTCGTCCGGTCGCCCCCGCTCACTGGTTGGCCTGCCCGGGCAGCCTATTCGTGCTCGCCCTCGACATGGGCTTCGCCGTCGTCGTCGATCTCGACGTGCAGGCTCATCGGATGGCAGCAGACCGGGCAGTCCTCGACGTAGTCCTGGTGCGTGCCGGCGGAGATGTCCACGGGCACGACGATCTCCTCGCCGCAGGAGTCGCAGATGTAGGTCGCCTCCGCGTGCGGTGACCGGTGGGCGGCCCGGCGTTTTTTTCTGGGCTTCTTCATGGCGGACGGCTTTGGGGGCTGCCCCCGGTCATACCATGAACCGTGCCGTGCGTGTCCGGTCGCCCGGGCGGCCCCAGCGCGGCCCGGTCCTGGGCGCGGGCTTGGGACAGGGCGTGGGGCAGGGCGAACGCGTCGCGGCGGGGCCTGGGAGCGGGCGGCGCCATGCAGACCGTGACGCTGTTTCTCGCCGGCGACGTGATGACCGGCCGGGGTGTGGATCAGGTGCTCGATCACCCGGGGGCGCCGACGCTCCACGAACCGGGCGTCCGCGATGCCCGGCGGTACGTGGAGTTGGCTGCAGCGGCCCATGGTCCGATCCCGGCTCCGGTCGAGGCGGCCTACCCGTGGGGCGAGGCGCTTGCCATTCTCGAGGAACGCGCGCCGCAGGCGCGGATCGTCAACCTCGAGACGAGCATCACGACGAGCGGCGATTGGTGCCGGGGCAAGGACGTGCACTACCGGATGCATCCGGCGAACATCGACTGCCTGACCGTCGCCGGCATCCACGTCGCGGGGCTCGCCAACAACCACACCCTCGATTGGGGCCGCGCGGGGCTTGCGGAGACGATCGCGACGCTCGAGCGGGCCGGCATCCGGACGGCCGGGGCCGGCCGAACCGCCGTCGAGGCGCGGAAGCCCGCCGTCGTACCCCTCGGCGTGGCCGGGCGGCAGGCGGGGCGACTGCTCGTGTGGGCGGTCGGCTCGACGACCAGCGGGATTCCGGACGACTGGGCCGCGACGGACCGGGCCGCAGGCATCGACCTGCTCGACGCCGCCGACGACGCGACGGCCGACGCTCTCGTCGCCCGGGTGGCCGCGGAGAAACGCGTGGGCGATCTGGCCGTGGTCTCGATCCACTGGGGGACGAACTGGGGCTTCGACGTGCCCGCGAGTTTCGGCAGGTTCGCGAGGCGGCTGATCGATGGCGGCGTCGATCTCGTGCATGGGCATTCGTCGCACCACGTGCGGCCGATCGAGATCCATCGCGACCGGCTCATTCTCCATGGCTGCGGCGACCTGATCGACGACTACGAGGGCATCGCCGGGCCGCCCAGATATCGCGGCGACCTCGGCATCCTGTATTTCGTGACGCTCGAGACCGGCACGGGCAGGCTGGAGAGCTTGGAGATGGTGCCGCTACAGATGCGGCGGCTGCGGCTGTGTCGCGTCGACGAGGAGGACGCTCGCTGGCTGTGCGAGACGCTCACGCGCATCAGCCGGCCGGTCGGGTGCTCCGTCGAGTTGAAGCGGGCAGGTGTCCTGTCGCTGCGGTGGTGAGCGGCCGCCGCGCCCGGCCAGGGGCTCGGTTCCTCTGGGATCAGGTGCCCGGACCCGGGGCCCGGGGGGCGGCGCCGGCGGCGGACTCGACGAGCAGGTTGGCCACGAGGGCCGACCAGCCGGTCTGGTGGGCGGCGCCGCAGCCGCGGCCCGTGTCGCCGTCGAAGTATTCGTAGAACAGCACCAGGTCGCGCCAGGCCGGGTCGATCGCATAGCGCCGCTCGTCGCCGTGGCAGGGGCGGCGGCCGTCAGGGCCCGGCAGGAAGATGCTCGCGACCCGCCGGCCGATCTCGTCGGCCACCTCCGCGAGCGTGCACCACCGGCCCGAGCCGGTCGGGCACTCCACCCGCAGGGTGTCGCCGTAGTATTCGGCGTAGCGCCTGAGCGACTCGATGAGCATGAAGTTCATCGGCAGCCAGATCGGGCCCCGCCAGTTCGAGTTGCCGCCGAACAGGCCGCCGTCGGCTTCGCCCGGAACGTAGGCCACGCGGTGTTCGCCGCCGCCGGCCTCGAAGACGAAGGGCTGCGCCGCATGCGCCCGCGACAGCGAGCGGATGCCGTGGGGCGAGAGAAACTCCTCTTCGTCGAGCAGCCGCCGGAGCATTCGCTCGAGCCGCGGCCGCGACACCGCCGACAGCAGGTAGCGATCGCAGGCCCCGGCGATGGGCAGGTCGAGGTGGGCCGTCTGCTCGGGGCGGTTGCGGGCGAACCATTCCATGCGGCGGCGGAGCCCCGGCAGCCGCTCGAGCGAGCGGCAGTCGAAGGTCTCCACCGCGAACAGCGGTACGAGGCCCACGATCGAGCGGCACTTCAGCGGCAGCATGCGGCCGTCGATGTGGAGGTGGTCGTAATAGAAGCCGTCGGCCTCGTCCCAGAGCCCCGTGCCGTCGAGCGTGTTGATCGCCGTGACGATCGCGAGGTAGTGCTCGAAGAACTTCCGGGCCATGTCCTCGTAGACGGGGTCGTGACCCGCGAGCTCGATGGCGATGGCGAGCATCTCGGCGGCGAAGTGGGCCATCCAGGCGGTGCCGTCGGCCTGCTCGAGGTGCCCCGCCACGGGCAGCGGCTTGGAGCGGTCGAAGACGCCGATGTTGTCGAGGCCGAGGAACCCGCCGGAGAAGAGGTGGCGACCGGTCCGGTCGGCCCGGTTGACCCACCAGGTGAAGTTGAGCGAGAGCTTGTGGAACACCCGGGCGAGGAAGAACCGGTCCGTCCGGCCGGTCATCTCGTAGACCCGCCGGCAGGCGCCGGCATGCACGGGCGGATTGACGTCGGCGAAGTTGAACTCGTAGGCGGGGAGTTGGCCGCTCGGGTGCTGGTACCGCTCGCGGAGAAAGCGGACGAGCTGGTCCTTGGCGAAATCGGGATCGACGAGCGCATGGGCGATCATCTGGAAGGCGGTGTCCCAGACGGCGAACCAGGGAAACTCCCAGGCGTCGGGGACGGCCAGGACGTCGCGGGCATGGAGGTGGGGCCAGTCGTGATTCGGATGGTCGCGGTGGGCGGGGGGCGATGGCTGGTCGGGATCGCCGGCCACCCACCGCGGCACGTCGTAGAAATAGAACTGCTGGCTCCAGACGAGGCCCGCGGCGGCCTGTCGCACCACGGCGCGGGCCGCGGGCGGGAGGTGGCCGGCGATGCCCGCGTGGAACGCCTCGGCCTCCGCGATCCGCTCCGCGAACACGAGGTCGAAGTCGGGGCCGAAGGACGATCGGGCCGACGACGCGGCGTCGTCGGCATGCAGCCGCAGGGCGACGACGGCGTGGCCGCCGGGGGCGAGGTCGAGCGCGTGGACGGCGGCCGCCTTGGTGCCGGTGCGGGCCGCGTTGACGGCGTCACGGTCGCCCCGCACGAGCCAGTCGTGAAAGGCATCCTTCACGTGGGGCTTGCGGTTGGTCGAGCCAAAGAGCCGCGCCGCATTGGTCTCGTTGTCGGTGAAGATCCATTCGGCCCCGTCGCGGGCGTCGAGCCGGTAGCGGCCGAGCGTGGCGTGTTCGGCCAGCACGCCGCCGTCGGCGGCGGTCATCCGGGGCTCGCCCCAGGCCTCTTCCTCGCCCCCGCCCCACGCCCAGGTGTTCCGAAACCAGAGGGTCGGCAGGAGCCAGAGCCTGGCCGCCTCGGGGCCGGCGTTGGAGGCCGTGATCCGGATGCAGATGTCGGTGGGGGAGGCCTTGGCGTATTCCACCTTCAGGTCGAAGAAGCGGTTGTCGGCGAACGCGCCGGTGTCGAGCAGTTCGTACTCGCGGTCGGCGTAGCCGCGGCGGGCGTTGCCGGCGACGAGGTCGGCGTAGGGGAAGGCCCGCTGCGGATAACGGTAGAGCGCCGCGAGGTAGCTCGCCGTGGGCGTGGCGTCGAGGTAGTAGTAAAGCTCCTTGACGTCCTCGCCGTGGTTGCCCTCGGGGTTCGCGAGGCCGAAGAGCCGCTCCTTGAGAATCGCGTCGCGACCGTTCCAGACCGCCAGCGCGAAGGCCAGCCGGCAGCGGTGATCGGCGATCCCCAGGAGACCGTCCTCGCCCCAGCGATAGGCCCGGGCACGGGCGTGGTCGTGCGGAAACGACCGCCAGACGTCGCCGTCGGCGGAGTAGTCTTCCCGCACCGTGCCCCACTGCCGCTCCGAAAGGTAGGGGCCCCAGAGCTTCCAGGGGCGCGGCTCGTGGCTCGACTCGGCGAGCCGCCGCTGTTCGGCGGAGGCGGGCATCGCCGGGCGCTCTGGTCGGGGCATGGCAGGGACTCGCGGAGCGGCTCTGGTTCAGTCGAGCGTGATGGTCACGGTGCCGTCCGCCGCGTGGGTGACGGTCGCGGCGCCGTGCCTGCCGCCGTGCTCCGCGGTCACCGCCAGCCGACCCTTGAAGGCCCTGACCGTGCAGCGGCCACTGGCGTCGGCCACAGCCTCTTCGTCCGTCGTCCACTCCTGCTCGAAGAGGTCGAGCCAGGCCCGTCCGTTGGGCCGCAGGTTCCACTGCCGGTCCCAGAAGGCGGCCCGCGGCTTCCAGTGGGAGCCCTCCCAGAATCCCCAGCAGATCACGCCCGTGACGGCCGGGTGGCTGAACACCGTGATCAGGAAATCGCGGGTCCAGGCCACCTGCAGGTCGCCGTCGGCGGTGTCGACGTCGAACTCCGTGATCTGGATCGGCAGGCCGAGCGTGGCGAATCGGTCGAGCTTCGCGAGCACCGCCTCGGGGCCCGGCGGGTTGCCGCCGAAGTGGGCCTGTTCGCCGATGCCGCCGATCGGGGCCCCCGACCGCACGAGGTCGGACAGGATCGTGAACAGCGTCTCGCTCGGGCTGCCGGGCCCGTCTCCCTGGAACATCACGTAGTCGTTGTAGAACAGCCGCGTGCCCGGTGTCTCCCGGGCCGCGATCCGAAACCAGTCGGCCATCACGTCGCGACCGAGGATTTTCGTGACGTCGGTGTGGGCGTAGTTCTCGTTGACCACGTCCCACTCGTCGAGCAGGCCCGCGAGGGCCCGCGTCTGCCCCGCGACCCGCTCCTCGAGCGCGCGGCGCAGGGCGACCGGATCCTGTTCCAGGTCCCGCAGCCGGGCGGGCATGTTGCCCCACGACGGCCAGACGATGACATGGCCGCGCGGCGAGATCCCATGGTCGCGGAGCCAGCGGATCGTGTCCCGCACCCGCTCCTGCTGCCGCTCGCCTCCCCGCTCCCAGGGATCCCACTTCATGTCGTTCTCGAACACGGCCTTGGTGAAGTGCCGCTCGAGCGTCTCGCGGTAGCGGGCGTCGTCGTCGCTCGTGCCCAGGATCCGGTCGACCTTGACGCAGGTGCCCAGCGCGAAGGCGTGACGCTCGAGACGGACCCGCACCGTCGCGCCGGGCACGGGCCGGCCGGCCGCGTCACGGACGGTGATGTCCAGGGTCGCCATGCGGATCCGCTCGATCCGCTCCGCGGCGGCCTTGCGCCAGGGCGCATCGGCCGCGAAGCCGGGGTAGCGGCGAACCGTGCGGGGAAGCGAGGCAGGGTCGACGTCGGGGCCGTGGTTCACGAGCATGAGGTTCGCCAGCTCGACGCACTGCGGGGCGAATCCGAACCGCAGGGCCGCCTGCACCTCCCCGGCGGCCGCGGCGCGGTCGGCCCGGAACGGCACCGACACCTCGGCCCACGCGTCGGTGAAGGAGTGCGACGACTCGGCGAGCTTGCGGTGCTCGCCGCCGGACTCCTCGACGACCGCGTCGATCTGTGCCTCTCCCGTCTCGTGGGCGCTCGTGACCCGGCGGGCGGCGAAGGTGAGTTGCAGCGTGTCGCCGGCGGCGATCGCCCCGATCGTGCGGACCGGCAGCGAGACGTTCCAGGGGTAGGGGGGCTTGCGGGTCGTGGTCACCCGCAGCACGCGCTCCCGGCCCGGCTCACCGGCGATCGACTCGAGCCGTCCGGCGTCGGCGGCGGCGCCCGAGATCTTCGGTTGGGGCCGGGCCGGCAGCAGCGGAACGGGCCCGGCGGCCCGGGCGGATGCCGCGGACGCGCAGGCGAGCGCGACTACGATCGTGATGCACGGGCGCTGGCGGATGGCTGAACGCATGGCGCTCCCCGCGGGCCGCTGCCCGCAATCGCCAGACTATACACGCCGCGATGGCCAGCCGTGGCGGCGCCCGCGGCTGCGTTCGGGGGCGATGGCTGGCCCGGTGGCCGTCGCCCAGGCGATACTCGACGCGGAGTGCACGCCATGCCCGAACCTCTCCCACCGCGGTATGCGCCGGCCATGCCGCTTCCCCCCTACGCGTACGTGCCGGGGCATGGGCTGCCCCATCCGGTGAATGACCCCGCCGGACACTCCTTTGCGGCGCAGGCGGAGGGGGCCTCGCGGCCCGCGGCCGAGGCTCGGCCGCAGCCGACCGCCGAGCGCGACCGGTGGCTGCACGCCATCGACCTCTTCAACAACGGGTTCTATTGGGAGGCGCATGAGGCGTGGGAAGGGGTGTGGAACGCCCTCGGGCGCACGACGCCCGCCGCCCGGTTCGTGCAAGGCCTGATCCATCTCGCCGCCGCGGCCGTGAAGGTGCGTGAGGGCAAGCCCGACGGGGTGCGGCGGCACGCCCGACGGGCCAGCGAGTTGCTCGCCACGCCGGCGATCGAGGGCTCGGCAGCGCGGGCGCAGTTCGCTGCGATCGCGGTCCCGGGCCTCGCCCCCGAGAGCCTCACGGACGTGCTCGCCGAACTCGAGGCGCACCGGCAGGCCTGCTGGCACACCTCACGGGTGCCGGCCGTGCGCGTGCTCGCGGCGAACCTGCTCCTCGTCGGCGACACGTGAGCCCGCGCGGGCCTGAAGGCGGCTCGTGTGCGTGGCCGGCTCAGGAGTCGAGAAACCGCGTCACCGCCGCCACGAAGGCCTCAGGGGCGTCGGCATGCACCCAGTGACCGGCGCCCGCGATCGTCGCGACGGCCGCCGCCGGAAAGAGCCGGTCGATCGCGGGGCGATGCTCCGGCCGCACGTACTCCGACGCGCCGCCGGTGAGGAAGAGCGTCGGCCCCGCGTATGACTGGCCCGGCGGCACGTCTGGGAAGCCCAGGATCAGTTCGAAGTCCCGCTCGAGCGCGGCGAGGTTGAGCGTCCAGGCGAGCCCGCCGTCGGTCAAGGCGGCGTTGAGCGACAGGAAGTTGCGGACGGCGCGGTCGGGAATCACGTCGGCCAGGGCGTCGGCCACCTCGGAGCGGCGCGTGAACCGCGCGAGCGGCAGGGACCGCAGCGCCCGCACGTAGGCGATCGGGGTGCCCGTGGATACGACCGGGGCGATGTCGACGACCACCAGCCGCTCCACGAGCGCCGGCTGCGTGAGCGCGAGCATCATCGCGGCCTTGCCGCCCATGCTGTGGCCGAGCACCGCGGCAGCGCCTCCGGCCACGCGCTCGACGAGCCGGGCCACGTCGTCGGCCAGCGCCGGATAGTCGTGCCGATCGGCCCAGGGACTCTCGCCGTGGTTGCGGAGGTCGGCCGTGATCACGCGGTGCCGGTCGCCCAGCATCCGGGCGATCGAGGCCCAGTTTCGCTTCGACCCGAAGAGGCCGGGGAGGATGACGAGCGGCGGCCCGGCACCGGTCTCGCTGAATGCCAAGTCGACCGCCATGTGCTTCTCCGGGGGGCACCGTCGTGGCGGGGCCACGAGGTGAGCGGGCGGCCGCTCGGTCAGCCCTCGTCGTCACCCACGCCCATCCGCAGGAGCACGACGAGCACGCCCACGATCGTGGCGACCACGGCGAACATCACCCACTCGTTCATCGCCGCATTGTCGGCCCGCGCTCCCGCGGCGGGAAGGGGCGGGGCCCGCGGGCGGGGTGCCGCTGGGCCGGCGGGCCAGCCGTCGAGTATCCTTGCCGCCACGTATCCCAGTCCCTCCGCCGCCCCGAGAACCCACCATGCCCGCGACCGACCCGCTGTCCGAGACGAAGGCCTGCGACCTCCTGGCCCGCCTGTTCCGCGCCCGCGGCTATGCCGTGAACCGGAACATCCCCTTTCGGGAGTATGGGGTCTCCTTCCACATCGACGGCTGGGATCCGAAGGCCCGCGTGGGATTCGAGTTTCTGACGAGCGAGGACGAGGACCACGACGACCTCACGCTCGACGAATACAAGACGCTGATGGACGCCCAGCAGCGGGGCGAACTGTCGCTGTTCATCGTCGACGAGGTGGAGCCGCTGTCGGCGGCCGAACTGACGGGCTCGGTCGAGGAGTTTCTCGACGAGGTCGCCAGGGCGTCGGCGGCCCGGCGATCCGGTCGGCGGGCCGGCAAGAAGAAGGTGCCGACGGCGAAGAAGGCCCCGGCTGGAAAGAAGCAGGGCAGGAAGCCCAAGGCGGCCACGAAGGCTCCGACGAAAAAGGCGGCCCGGAAGAAGAAGGCCGCGAGCCGGCCCGTGAAGAAGAAGGCGCGACGTCGCACGTGAGCCCCAGGAGCACGGTTCCTCACCAGGAGCCCGGTTCCTCCCCAGGAGCCCGGTTCCTCCGGAACCGGGTCAGAATCCGCGCTGCATCCTGCGTGATCCGGTCACGGAGTGACCGGACTCCTGAGCGGAACCGGGTCGGAACCCGCGCTGCATCCTCTGTGATCCGGTCACGGAGTGACCGGACTCCTGAGGGAACCGGGTCAGAATCCGCGCTGCATCCTGTGTGATCCGGTCACGGAGTGACCGGACTCCTGAGGGAACCGGGTCGCGTGGCGTGGCGGTCGAGTGCCCGTGGGTGGGCTCCCGGCCGCGGTTCCCGTATCCTGTCCCGGGTGCGTCCGTGTGACGCGTGCCCGCCGGGATTGCGATGGCCAGCAGCCTGCTCCTCCTGCTCGACGACATCGCCAGCGTCCTCGACGACGTGGCGACCATGACGAAGGTCGCCGCCAAGAAGACGGCGGGCGTTCTCGGCGATGATCTGGCCCTCAATGCCAAGCAGGTGACCGGCATCGATCCGGTCCGGGAACTGCCGGTCGTCTGGGCCGTGGCCAAGGGCTCGGCCGTCAACAAGGCGATCCTCGTGCCGGCGGCCCTGCTCATCAGCTGGCTCGTGCCCTGGG
>JBJTAA010000063.1:0-6629 GCA_046090525.1 Planctomycetota bacterium | reverse complement strand
AGCTGCTCGGCGAGGCTGATCGTGTCGAGGGCGTCGCAGGTCGGCCCGAACACGGCGCAGATCTGCGGCGTGCCCCGCTTGAAGCTCTTCAGGTGGTAGGTGCAGTGGTCGAAGATCACGCCGGAGAAGGTGTGGTAGACGCCGTCGTCCACGTAGTAGGAGAGCTTGCCGCCCCGCACCGCCTTGCCGATGATCTTCGACACCGCCGTGCCCGCCGAGGCCACGAGAAACCGGCCCGGCTCGGCCAGGATCTCGATCGACTTGGGAAACAGCCGGTCGATCTCGTGGTTGATCTTCTTGGCCAGGGTGGCGAACTTCGGCACGCTCGCGTCGTAGGCGGCCGGAAAGCCACCGCCGATGTCGAGCAGCTTCAGCTCAAAGCCCCGCAGCTTCGCCTCGTTGAAGATGCCGGCCGCCAAATGCAGCGCCTGCATGTAGTTCTCGGGGTTCGTGCACTGGCTGCCGACATGGAAGGAGAGACCCTCCACGACGAGCCCGTGGTCGTGGCCGCACTGGATCAGGTCCACGGCCTCCCCCGGGGGCGCGCCGAACTTGCTCGACAGCTCCACCATCGAGCCGGTATTCGGCACCTGGAGCCGCAGGCAGAGGCCCGCCCGCGGGGCGTGCTTGGCGATCTTCTTCACCTCCTCGACGTTGTCGTAGGTCACGAGCGGCCGATACTGGTCGAGCTCGTGGAGGGTCTCGATCGGCTTGATCGGATTGGCGTAGATCACCTTGTCCCAGATGAAGTCCTGCCGCTGCTTCGCCGGCAGCTTCTTGATGAACTGGTAGACCGTGTGGAACTCCTGCATGCTCGCCACGTCGAAGCTGCCGCCGAGCTCGTAGAAGGTCTGCACGATCGCCGGGTCGCTGTTGACCTTGACCGCGTAGTAGGCCTGCACGCGGGGAAAATGCCGCTTGAACAGGGCGTAGTTCTTCCGCAGTTCGGCGTGGTCGACGACGAACAGCGGCGTACCGTGCTTCTTGGCGAGCTCGAGGAGGGCTTTCTGGTTCACGCTCAGTCCCCGTCGGTGAGGAGAAAGTTCTTGAACTGCCACGGGTCGGCCGGGTCGATGGCGGGCCGGTTGAAGCCGTGGAAGGCGCTGGAGTAGTACTTCAGCGGCGTCCAGTCGCTCTGCAGCGACAGGAACTTGCCGAGGTAGGGCTTGGCGATGCCGAGCACGTACTCGTGGGGGATGTCGTCCGGCAGGGTCACGCCGCGGGCCGGATTCTCGATCATCCACATCGTGGCGGCCACGACCGAGATCGCCACCTGCATCGTGGTGGCGTTCTGGTGGGGCACCAGCCGGCGCGACTCCTCGATGGAGAGGCTCGTGCCGCACCACCACGAGGCCAGCGGATGCCCCATCACCAGGGCGCCGAGGATGTCGCTGCCGCTGGTGATCTCGTCGGTCATGATCCGCTGCTTCGGCTGGAGCCGGTAGTCGTTGCCCCGCAGTTCCCACAGGCTGGCGATCGCCGCGTCGCAGGGGCAGTAGGCGTAGTGCACCGTGGGCCGGTAGATCGTGGCCCCCGAACCGTCGCGAACGCTCAACTTCTCGGTGATGCTGAAGGCCTCGCCGTGCCGGACGACCATCCCCACGATCGTGTAGTTGGGCACCCAGGAGACCACCTGGGTGTTGATCCCCATCCGGGCCAGGCAGATCTGGCTCCGGGGCCCGTCGGCGTGCTCGTAGGCGAAGGGAGGCAGCTCCTTCTCGTGCGTGCCCCAGCCGAGCTCGGCCGTCGTGGTGCCCTCCTCGCGGAAGCCCTCCACGCTCCAGGTGTTGACGAACTCGTCCACCTCCTTGGGGCGATCGGAGACCTGGGTGTCGCGTTCGCTGCAGTGGATCACCTTGACGCCGAGCTCGTGGGCGAGATGGTTGAACGCGTGGTCCTTGGCGTGCTGGCCGATCCGCTCGGCCTGCGCGCCGGTGAACTTCCGCTCCGCGAGGCAGACCTTCGCGATGTCGAGGAGCGCGTGCTTGGTGAAGTGGCTGATCAGCCCGGGATTCGCGCCATGCTCGAGCACGGCCGTGGGCCCCGGCTCCGACCAGCCGGCCACCATCCGGCGGATGTTCATGTGACGCCAGTAGAGCGTCATCTTCGTGGGGTGGGCCCCCTGGGAGTTCTCGTAGGGATCCCAGAGCTCGACCGACGTGTTGAGGTAGAGCACGCCATGGTCATGGCACCACTGCACGATGTCGCAGCAGTCGATGTTCCAGGCCAGGTCGATCAGGATGTCGCCGGCCGACACGTGCCGGCCGAGCAGGTCGCCGAGATTGTCGGGCTCGACCTTGGCCCGCACGAAGTTCACCCCCTTCTCCACCCAGGGGCGGATCGCCGCCTCGTCGGGCTCGAACTCCAGGATCGTGACGTCCTGCGGCCTGATCTTCACGTGCTTGAGCAGGATGGGCAGCGTGCAGCGGGCCACGAAGCCGAATCCGACGAACAGGATCCGCTTGGAGAAGTGCATGTCGATCGGGGGGACCCTCGGGATGGTTCTTGGACTGCGGAAAATCCGACATTCCCTTACGCAGGGCGGCCGGAATGGTTCGTGAGCCTGCCGCCGGCGGAGTATATTCGCTCGCCGCCGTCCGGCGACGTCGGACCGCGAGCGACTCCCGACGTGCCGGCGTCGCGGGCCACCAGCAGACAGCCGCCGTGAACCAACCGCTCTTCTACCTGGCCTTGGCTGCGGCGGGCGGCATCGGTGTCTTGCTCCGGGCGGGGTGCACCGCGCTGGCGATCCGCGGAACGGCCGGCGGTTCGCTCTGGGCCGCCCCCACGGCCACCCTCGTCGTGAACGTGCTCGGGTCGTTCCTGTTCGGCGTCGTCTACGCCCTGACCGGCCCGCGACCGGGGCTCGCGCCGGCCCTGCAGCCGATCCTGCTGGTGGGACTGCTGGGTGGGTTCACCACCTACTCGACCTTTTCGTTCCAGACGGTCGAGATGCTCGCCGCCGGCCGGCTTGGCTCGGCGCTCATCTACGTCGCGGCCACGAACCTACTGGCCGTGGCAGCCGCGTGGGCCGGCTTGAGGATCGCGAGCGGCTGATCCCCCAAGGCAACGGGCCGCCCGCACAGTCGGGCTCCCGAGCGGCCTGCGACCGACGACTCAATCGTCGTCGTCATCGCTCCAGTCGTCCTCGTCCTCGTCCTCGTCTTCTTCGTCCTCGTCCTCGTCGCCTTCCTCCCAGTCCTCGTCCTCGTCTTCGTCCTCGAACTCCTCCTCGTCGTCGCCCTCTTCTTCGTCCTCGTCCTCGTCCTCGACCTCCTCCCACTCCTCGCCGTCGTCGTCCTCGTCCTCGTCCTCATCCTCTTCGTCGTCTTCGAAGTCCTCGTCCTCGTCGTCCTCGAAGTCGTCCTCGTCGTCGTCCTCGAAGTCCTCGTCGTCGTCATCGTCCGCGGCGACGATGGCGGGCGCCCACGAGCCCGACGATCCCGCATCGGTGCCCTCGAAAAGATCCTCTGCGGCCAGCAGTTCGGGCAGTTCGCTCCACGAGAACACCTCGGCGGTCGAAACGCCCTCATCGCCCCGGCCACGCTCAGCAATCGTCACGGCAAAACCTCCAGGAGTCTGATCGACGACCAAATCGTTTCGGGCTCACGATACCGCAAAATCTCTAACCGATCCGCCATCCATCGTCCAATCGCCGCGCCGAAAAAAACCGGCGGACGTGGCGGCGGCGACGGGGGACCGCAAAGTGTGGCCCGCGGCTCCGGCCGTTGCAAGCGGCCGAATCGCGGGAAATCAGGAATTCTCGTCGTCGGCGTTGCCGCCCGACGCCGACAGGCTGTCGATCGGCGGGAGGTCCTCGAGCCGGGCGAGCCCGAACGCCGCGAGAAATCGCCGGGTGGTGACGTAGACGTTCGGCCGGCCGAGTTCCTCCGCCCGCCCCCCGACCGCCACCAGGTCGCGTTCCAGGAGCTGACGCAGCATCTCCTCGCTGCCCACGCCGCGGATGGCCTCGATCTCGGCCCGCGTCACGGGCTGCCGATAGGCGACGATCGCGAGCGTCTCCAGCCCCGCCGGTGAGAGCCGGGAGGCGAGCGGGTGCTCCTGGAGCCGTCGGATCCAGGGGCCGAAGGCGGCCCGCGTGAGCATTTGAAACCCGCCGGCGATCTGCTCCACCCGCGCCGCGGCGCCCGCCGCGTCCTGGAGCCGCCGCAGCTCCCGCACGAGGGCCCGCGCCTGTGTGCCATCGCTGAGCCGGGCCAGCTTGGCCAGCCGGCGGGTGGTGAGCGGCTCCCGGGCCAGGAAGAGCGCCGCCTCGAGCCTGGCCAACTCCTCCGAACGCACGTGCCGACCCACGGCCGCTGCCGGCGCGGCGGCCCGTGGCTCGGGGCGCCCGCCGAGCCGCTCGCGAGCGCGGCGGCGGGCGACGCGGCACGGCGCGGGAAGGGACGACGGGTGCGTGTCGAAGCGGATCGCGGCGAGGCGATCGGCGAGCGAGCCGCGGCGACGATGCATCGTGAGGCCCTCGGGGCCGCAGACAGGTGGCGGCCCCGTCAACGCCCGACTGGGGCGGTGGTGACGTCCTGCGCTCGGGCCGCCCAGCGAGCCTGCCACGCCTCCACCTGCTCCGCGAGCGCGGCGACGGCCGCAGCCGGGCTCGGGCCCGCCGCCTGGAACACGCGATGCAACTGCCCGGCGGCGTCGAGCGCCACGCGGCAACTCGCGACGTGCACGCCGCCGCCACTCTCGAGCGGACGGCATTCGACGGCCGCCGCGCCGAGCGCGGCCAGCCGCTCCTCGGTGCTCCGCTGCTGCGGGGCGATCGGATCGGGCGACTGAGCCGGAGCCAACGGCATCCCCACCGTGGCCGCGAGCGGCGGTTCCGCCGGCGCGGCAGCCTCGGCTGGCGGCGCCGACGCAGCGTCGGACGCGAACCAGGCCTGCACGCGCGACGCCAATGGCTGCCAGACGTCGCAGCGGGCCGCGGCCCGGACCTCGGCCGGCAGATGGTGGGAGCACAGCGCGAGCCCCGGCACCACGATCATGCAGGCGGCCATCACGCAGGTGCGAACGGTCATCGAGCCGGGCTCCGTCGGGCGGGCGGCAGAGGCTAGCGGCGGCGGCCGGGCGGGGCAATCGAAAAAACCGCCCGTCCGCGGGCCGTTCAGCCCGCGGGAGGTCCGCCGTCGATCACGGGCCGATCGTCGGCCGGCCGCCCCAGCGTCGCGGGGTCGAGGTGGGGGACGCCGGCGGAAAAGGAAACCGGCGTCCGTTGCCGGCCGGCGACGACCAGCCCCCGGACCAGTTCCGTGGCCAGCAGCTTCTCGAGCTTGGACCTGACGGCGTCGAAACCGATCCGCCCCGCCTCGACGTCGGTCACGGTCAGCAGGTGCACCCCGTAGGGCGTCACGAACGGCTCGGAGACGCTCCCCTTGGCCACGCGGTAGGCCTGGGCCGCGAAGGCGTCGGCCATCGGGCCTTCGCGGCCGATCCACCCGAGGTCGCCGCCGCCGCGCCGGCTCGGCCCGGCCGAGTGGGCGCGGGCGGCGTCGCTGAACGAGATCCGTCCCTGGATGATGCGCTGCCGAATCTCCTTCGCCCGCGCGAGGAGCGGGGTCGCCGGGTCGCCATCCCCGCCGGCTTCGGGCCGAAGCACGATGTGGCTCACCCGCAGGCGGGTGCCGTCGAACTCTCGTCGATTCCGCTCGAAGGCGGCGGCGAGGGCTTCGGGCGTGATTTGCTGGCGCACGAACTTGTCGAGCCCGATCTCGAGCGCGACCTGGTCGCGAATGGTCGTGGCCGTGCGGCCGCGCGAGATGAGGAATGCCTCGAAGTCGCCCCCTCGACCGGCCACCTGCTCCTCGAGCCTGCGCACGGCCACGTCCACGTCGGCGGCGGTGACCTGGATCCCCAGCCGGTCGAGCTCGATCCGCAGGATCCGCTCGTCCACCAACTGCTCGAGGACCGCCGCCTCGGCCCGCGCCCGCTGCGGCCCGTCCGGCAGTTCCGCGAGCCCGAGCCGCTGCACGACCGCCTCGACCTCCGTCCGCAGGATCGTCGAGTCGCCGCAGCGGGCCACGACCTCGCCCACCGCGTGGGACAGGCCGAGGCTCGTCGCGAGGATGATCGCGCCCCCGACCACGACGTGCCGTCGAGCCTGTCCGCGCATCGCGACCTTGCTCCTCGCTTCTCCCGGCACCGGGACCCGGCGCCACGCCGCCCGGAGACTACCGCGCGTGCGAATCCCGCACACGGCCGGCCCCGCCTCCGGTTGGCGGCACGGCCGTCGCCGGCACACAATCGATGCCGGCCAGCCGGGCCCACGGGGCGGCACTACCGCCGCCCGACCCTCTCCCGCCGTCACCCCGATGCCCAGGATCGCCATCAGCCTCTGCGGCGAGGGCCGAGGCCACGCCACCCGCATCAGCACGCTCGTCGAGCGGCTCGACCCCGGGCACGAACTCCTCGTCTACACGTCGGCCGACGCACTCGGGTTCCTGCGGCGGCAGTTCACGGGCCTCGGGGACCGCGTGCGGCTGGAGGAGATCCCCGGCGTCGTGTTCCAGTACACGGCCGGCCGGCTCGACGTGATGCGGTCGATCGCCGCGGGGCTCGACTACCAGGCCCGCCAACTCGGGCCGCTGGTGGACCGCATGATCCGGGAGCTGGAG
>JBJTAA010000062.1:0-2979 GCA_046090525.1 Planctomycetota bacterium | reverse complement strand
GTCGGCGATCACCGGCACGGCCGTGAAGGCGGTCTGCTCGAAGTCGCGCCGCCAAGCCTCGACCAGCGGGAGCTGGAGGACGGCGGCCGACCGGCCCGTGCCGGCGGGGCAGCCGCGGGCCATCGGCCAGGCGTCGGCGGGAGCGGCGTCGGGGTCGAGAGCCGCCGCCGCGCCGGCCCAGGCGCAGGCCACGAGGGTCGCGGCGACGATCGTGATCGTGGCTGCCAGGCGACGGCTCATCGGGCGGCCTCGTAGAGCGCGGCCAGGTCCGCCGGCGTGACCGGCCGCGGGTTGAAGCCGCCGGTCCACTGACCGGCCGCAGCCGCCGCGAGCGCCGGAATGTCCGGCAGCGTGATCCCCAGCGACGTGAGCGTGCCCGCAAGGCCGGCCGTGGCGAGCAACGTGGCGAGATGCTCGGCGAGCCGGCCGGCGGCGTCGGTCTCGGTGGCGGGGAGGCCGACGTCGGCCAGCAGCGCCGCGTAGGCGGCTCCGCAGGCCGGGCCGTTGTAGCGCACCACGTGCGGCAGCATCAGCCCCACCGCCTGACCGTGCACGACGCCATGGGCGGCGGTGAGCGGATTGGCCAGGGCGTGGGCCGCGCCGAGCATCGAGTTTTCGATCGCCAGGCCGGCCCAGGCCGCGCCCAGCTGCACGGCCGAGCGGGCCGCGAGATCGGCGCCGTCGGCGAGCACGCGGGGCAGGTTCGCCGCCAGGAGCCGCCAGGCCTCGCGGGCGAGCATCCGCGACGCGGGGGTGGCCGCCGTGCTCACCAGGCTCTCGACGGCGTGGGCGACGGCGTCGATGCCCGTCACGGCCGCGACGCGGGCCGGCTGCGTGAGCGTGAGCGTGACGTCGAGGATCGCCACGCGGAAGGCGGCGGCCGGGTCGCCGCAGGCCATCTTCATGCCGGTCGCGGAGTCGGTGATCAGGGCGAACGACTGGGTCTCGCTGCCCTTGCCCGCGGTCGTGGGCACGGCGATCGCGGGCAGGAGCGGCCGTGGGGTCGTGCCGCGGCCCTTGTAGTCCTGCATTCGCCCGCCGCAGGAGAACAGGAAGTTGATCCCCTTGGCGCAGTCCATCGAGCTGCCGCCCCCGAGGCCCACGAGCAGGCCGGGGCGGAACTCGCGGGCCACGGCCGTGCCCGCCTCGACCTCGGCCGTGGAAGGATTCTCGCCGAAGCCCGAAAACAGCGCGGTCGCGATGCCGGCCCGCTCGAGCGCCGCCACGCCGGCCGCCGCGTGGCCGGCCGCCACGATCCCGGGGTCGCTCGTCACCAGGGCCCGCGTCGCCCCGAGCTCGCGGGCCAGGTCGCCGAGACGCTCGAGCCCGCCTGCGCCGATCACGAGGCGCGGTCCGGGCCGAAACTCGAAGGGCTTTGTCATCGGGAGGCGGGAGGCTCGGGGATGGATGCCGTCGAGCATACCGCCAAGGCTCTCAAGTCCCGCAGCCCCGTGCCCCCCGGGAGCCCGGTTCCGCCGGAACCGGGTCTGAGTTGAAGCGGTCTTCAGCGCGATCCGGTCACGGCGTGACCGGACTCCTGAGCCGGAACCGGGTCTGCGTTGAAGCGGTCTTCAGCGCGATCCGGTCACGGCGTGACCGGACTCCTGAAGCGTCACCCGACGTTCCCGCTCACGCCGGGGCGGCGACCGGCGCCGCCACTTGGAGGGCCCGCGACCGATAGAGGAAGTCGATGATGTTGCCCTCGTGGGGCTGGAGCCAGTCGAGCTTCGTCGTGGGGATCGGCCCCAGGTGCAGCCGGTCGATGTGGGTGCAGTCGATCAGCCGGCGCTGGAAGGCCTCGTCGTCGGTGATGGCCGTGCCGACGAGCGTGGGGCCGATCGCGTCCAGCACGCGTTCCTGCGGGCACTCGACCACCGTGACGAACGGAAACATGTATTCGGCCCGGGCGATCTCGGGCTCCGGGCTCGCCGCGTGGGCCACCACCGGCCGCAGCCAGCCGCAGCGCTCCCCCTCCACGAAGCGGTCGCCGTACGGGGCGGTGGCATGGGTCACGCCGGGCGCCTTGAGCAGGCCCTCGATCTGCCCCCAGATCGCCTGGGCCGCGCCGGGGATCGTGAAGGCCGCGAGCTTCGCGTCGGGGTCGTCGGGCGGCTTGACCTCGATGGGGCCGAGCCGCTCGGCCAGGGCCGCCGCGATCGCCTCGGTGTGGCGGCTGGCGTAGATCGCCGAGGCGTTGATGCAGCCCCGGCCGCTGTTGATGGCCACGCTCTCGGCCATCACGTCGAGATAACGCTCCCACTCGTCGACGCAGTCGTCGCCGAGGATGAGCTTCGAGAAGCCCGGCCCGTGCACCTGCACCCGCGGGTTGCCGCGATATTGCTCGACCGTCTTGGCCGAGCCGAAGATCATGCTGCGGCCGCAGCCGGCGAGCACCGCCCCGCCGACGTCGGTGGCACCGGGATAGAGGCCGATCGCCTCGGCTGGGATGCCGGCCTCGACCATGGCCGCCGCCATCCGGTAGGGGGTCCACGGCTCCTGGCTGCCCGGCTTCATCACCAGCCCCACGCCGAGGGCCACGACCGGCAGCCAGAGCGTGTGGACGCCGGGCGAGTTGGAGGGCAGCACGAGCCCGAGCACGGGCGACTGCGCCTGGTAGCTCACCGTCACGCCGCGATGCTCGACGCCGTGGCCCGTCCAGAGGATCTTGGGGTCGAGGCCGCGGGAGAGGGCGTCGAGGATCCGGTCCATGTTCGAGAGCACGAACATGTTCTTCTGCATGTTGGCGCGGCACAGGCTCTCGGGCAGCCCCGTGGTGGCCGACTGGCACTTCACGAACCGCTCGGGCGACTGCGGCTCGCCCCCCACGGTCACCGTGCCGTTGGCGTAGAGGTTGCCCGCCGTCTGGAGTCGCTCGACGATCTCCTCCGGGTCGATCGCCAGGAGGGCCGCCCGGGCCTGCGCCGCCTTCTGCAGGTCGCGGCCCACGATCGCCCCGCCCACCTGGCTGACCTCCGCGAC
>JBJTAA010000061.1:0-4967 GCA_046090525.1 Planctomycetota bacterium | reverse complement strand
GATGAAGAGCGGGGCCTCGGAATCCATCGGCCGCGCGGGCGTGGTCGCGGGCTTGTCCTTCACGAGGTCGTGCCACCAGACGTCGCGGCCCGGCGTCATCTCGACGGGCTGCCCCGTCCGCCGGAGCACGATCACGTGCTTCACCGTGGTGGGCGGATGCGTCGGCGAGGCGAGCGCGGCGTCGACGTTCTTCTTGAGCGGCAGTTGGGCCCCGCGCCGCCAGCCGCCGTCGGCCGTGATCACCGCCACGGCCTTGGCGTCGTGGTTGCGGTCGGCGATCGCCTCGCTGGAAAAGCCGCCGAAGATCACCGAGTGGACCGCGCCGATCCGGGCGCAGGCGAGCATCGCGATCACGAGCTCGGGCGTCATGGGCATGTAGATCGAGACGACGTCGCCCGGCTTGACGCCGAGCGAGTCGAGGCCGGCGGCGAACCGGCAGACCTCCGCGTGGAGCTCGCGGTAGGTGAGCACCCGCCGCTCACCCGTCGGCTCGCCCACCCACACGATCGCCGTCTTCTCCCCCTTGCCGGCCGCGATCTGGGCGTCGAGGCAGGCGACCGAGGCATTCGTCTGACCGCCGGTGAACCACTTGGCGACCGGCGGCTGCCAGTCGAGCACCCGCGTGAAGGGCGTCATCCACGGCAGCGCCAGCGCGCGATCCCGCCAGAATCCCTCGGGATCGCGGGCGGCCGCGTCGTAGAGCCGCTTGTAGTCCTCGAGCGAGCCGATCCGGGCCCGGGCGGAGAACTCCGCCGGCGGCGGAAACACCCGCGCCTCGTTCATCACGCTGGCCACCCGCCCCGCCGCCTTCGCTCCCGCCTCCGCCATCGTCGTCAGCTCCCTGCGTGTCTCGCCGCGGCACCATCGAGCCCGCGGCTGCCCGTCACCTCGTCACCGGTTTTGCCGGCCCGACCTTCACCTGCGGCGGACGGGCGTAGTCGGCGGCGATCCGGGCCGCCTCCTCGACCGTCATCTCGCCCGGCTGCACCCAGAACCGGTAGCCCACCTCGAGCGGCCGGCCCGGCTCCAGATCATGGGCGAAGTAGGAGCCGAAGCGGGCGTAATCCCGCTCGCTCATCCGCGCCTCGCCCGGATTGGCGGGCCGGTTCGCCCGCAGCACGGTGTAACGCTGGCCCCCGACCACGAAGCTGGCCGCGTGCCAGGGCGCGTTGACGTAGGTCTTGTCCTGCGGCCAGTTGCGATAGTCGCCGGCGGCGGCCTTGCCGTCGGGGCGGAGGTAGTAGGTCTGCCCCTTCGTCGATTCGTAGACCTCGTTGGACGCCCGGAAGTGGACGCCCGAGTGCTGTGGGTCGCCGTCGAGGCCGACCGGCACGTCGGCCTCGAGCCGGCTCGCGAAGTCGATCACCGTTCCGCGGGGCACGGGCACCACGTCGAGTTCGCGGGTCTCCCGGAGGATCGGCTCGCCGTCGCTGCCGACCCAGTCGATCGCCGTCCGCTGCACGCCCGCCACCGGACCCGCCGACTCGACGAGCGTCTCGCGGTGCTCCTGGCGTTCCTTGCCCGGGCAGTGCCAACAGTCGGACCGCGTGCCCTTCCCGGGCCCGTGCGAGATCCGGTTGTAGCCGAAGAAGATGCCGCGATGGTGGGGATACTGGCCGCCATCCCCCTTCGTGAGCCGGATCCCGGTGACCGGATCGAACACGTGGTGGAAGGGCTTGAAGCTGGCCACGCGGCGGGCCTCTTCGGAGGCGTCGTAGGCCGGCATCTCGTACCGCACGAGCGGCTTGCCGCCCAGCAGCAGGCAGGCGGCGGCCGGCTCGGCCGTCCAGCAGAGCCGTGGCAGCGGGCCGGCCGCCGGGGGGGCGGACGCGAGATTGGCGGTGACCTCGACCACGGCCGCCGCCGGCAGGCTCGGCAGCACGAACACGAGATCGCGATGCACTTCACCCGCCGGAGTCGGCCCCCGGGCCGCCGAGAGCAGCGCGGGCTCGACCAGCTGGCCCGCGACCTGGGAGCCGTCGGCCAGCAGGATCCGCACGTCGGCGTCGATCAGCCGCTCGGGCACGAGCAACGGCGAGCGGATCGGCAGGTTGGAGCGATCCTCGGCGCCCGCCTCGATCGTGATCCGCCAGGCGGCCGGCTCCGGGGTGGCTGCCGCGGCGAACAGCGGGGCCTGTCGGACGCAGCCGATCGCAAGCGCCAAGGTCGCGACCAGCCGGGGCCAGCGCTGGATGGTGCGATCGAGCCCGCCCGCCATCAAGGATTCCTCCCGCCGCCGCCAGTCCCTGGTGCCGCGGCCGCAGAGCAGCAGAGCATTCCCACAGCCGTCAGGCAATGCCCCCGCCGGTGGGCCGGCCCGGGAAGGGATCGCCCCGGTCGGCGTCGTCACCGAACCCGATGCCGAGGGCCCGGGCCGCCTGCACCGCGGAGCCGGCGGGGTCGACGGTCGACAGGTGGCGGATGGCGTCGACGATGGGCACGCTCGTGATGTCGGGGGGGCGATAGCAGACCATCTCGCCGAACCGTCCCTCGTGGACGAGCCGCACGGCGTGGGCGCCGAACTGCGTGGCCAGCATCCGGTCGAAGGGAGTCGGCGTGCCGCCCCGCTGCAGATGCCCGAGCACGACCGCACGCACGTCACGCCCCAGCCGGGTCGCGATCTCCCCGGCCACGATCTCGCCGATGCCGCCCAGCCGCACCTGCCGCCGCTCGGCCGTGGCGTTGTCGTCGTGCACGAGCCCGCCCCCCGGCAGCTTCGCCCCCTCGGCGACGACCACCAGCGTGAACGGCTTGCCCCGCGACTCCCGTTCGAGCACCTTGCGGCACACGTTGTCGAACGTCCAGGGGATCTCCGGCAGGAGGATCACGTCGCCGCCGCCCGCGATGCCGGCGTGCAGGGCGATCCAGCCGGCATGCCGGCCCATCACCTCGAGCACCATCACCCGCTCGTGGCTGGCCGCGGTGGTGTGCAGCCGGTCGAGGGCGTCGGTGGCGGTGGCCACGGCCGAGTCGAAGCCGAAGGTGAAGGCGGTGGCGCCGAGATCGTTGTCGATCGTCTTGGGCACGCCCACCACCGGGATGCCGTGTTCGTGGAGCTGCTGCGCGATCGCCAGCGAGCCGTCGCCGCCGACACAGATCAGCCCGGTGACCCCGAGCTGGCGGACCGTGTGGGCGGCCCGCTCGAGCAGCTCCGGATCGATCCGCACCCGCTCCCCTTCGCCGACGAGCGACGTGAACCGCCCCTTGTTGCTCGAGCCGAGGATCGTGCCGCCCTTGAGGAGGATGTCGGCCGTGACCCGCGAGTCGAGCGGCATGTAGCGGACCGGGTCGACGAGCCCCTCGTAGCCCCTGAGGAAGCCGAGCACGTCGTAGCCGAGCCGCTCGGCCGACTTGGTGGCGGCCCGGATGACGGCGTTCAGCCCGGGGCAGTCGCCGCCGCCGGTGAGGATGCCGATCGTGGGTTTGCCGAATGACATGGCCGGGTCTTCGCTCAGTGGGCCAGCCACCGCTCGGCATCGAGCGCCGCCATGCAGCCCGTGCCCGCCGCCGAGATCGCCTGCCGGTAATAGTCGTCGGCCACGTCGCCGGCCGCGAACACCCCCTCCACGCTCGTGGCGGTGCGGAAGTGCTTCTTCCAGACGATGTACTTCTTCTCGGTGAGCTCGAGCTGGCCGCCGAGGAAGGCCGTGTTGGGCGTGTGGCCGATCGCCAGGAACACGCCCGCGACGGGAAGCGTCTGCTCCGAGCCACCGGTCGTGCTCGCCAGCCGCACGCCCGTCGCGCCGGCCGCGTCGTCGCCGAGCACCTCGGCGAGCGCCGTGTCGAAGTGGATCTCGATCTTGGGATTGTCGAAGGCCCGCTGGGCCATGATCTTCGAGGCCCGCAGGGCGTTGCGGCGGTGGACGAGATGGACCTTGCTCGCGAACTTCGTGAGGTAGGTCGCCTCCTCGACCGCCGAGTCGCCGCCGCCGACCACCACCAGCGGCTTGTTGCGGAACCGCGGCAGGGCCCCGTCGCAGACGGCACAGGCGCTCACGCCCCGGTTCTTGAACTTCTCCTCGCTCGGCAGGCCGAGCCAGTTGGCACTCGCGCCGGTGGCCACGATCACGCACTTCGCCTGCACCTCGCCCCCCTCGGCGGGAAAGAGGGTGAAGGGCCGCCGGGAAAAATCGACCCGCGTGATGTCGTCGGTGACGATCCGGGTGCCGAAGTTCACCGCCTGCTGCCGCATCAACTCCATCAGTTCGGGGCCCGTCACGCCGTGTCCCTCGTGGGGCGGCATCATCATCCGCCGCTCCTTGGGCAGGGCCGAGTCGAGGAACGCCCCGAGGTCGCCCGCCGGGAAGCCGGCGTAGTTCTCGACCTCGCTCGTGAGGGCGAGTTGGCCGAGCGGCAGCGTGCCGGCCATGCGGTTCTTCTCGCTGATCGCCCCCTCGAAGACGAGCGGCTCGAGCTGCGCCCGGGCGGCGTAGGTGGCGGCCGACCAGCCGGCCGGACCGCTGCCGATGATGACGACGTTCTCGAGTGGCTTGACGCTCATGCTGGCTGGTCTCTCCCGATGGATTGGCGACGCCGCCCGGCCGGTTCGACGCGCCGCCGCGGGTGCGGCATGATAAACGCTGATGCCGCGTCGCCGACAAGCCACCGCCGAAACCGCCGCCGCAGGCCACCGTCGCCGCGGGCCGAAGCCGACCAAAATCTGCGTCGCCTGCGGCCGCCCGTTCGAGTGGCGGCGGAAGTGGGCCCGCTGCTGGGAACAGGTGAAGTTCTGCAGCGACCGGTGCCGGGTCGGCGGGGCCGGGTAGAGCGCATCCCAGCTTGGAGGAGCAACGGCTCGGGGGCGGCAAAAGTCTCGTCGCCGGGGCGAGGATACGCCCAAGGCTCCTCGAGCGTTCGCCGACCCCCTCGCCTGGCCTTCTCAGCTTCCAGCATCGTCGCTCCAGCCAACTGGTACTCGGATTGCCGCTTCGCGGACGCCCGGAGGTGCGCCCGTCCAGCCGCGGTCG
>JBJTAA010000060.1:0-18615 GCA_046090525.1 Planctomycetota bacterium | reverse complement strand
CTGCTGGGTTCACGCGGTGCTCCACAAGATCGAGGGCGACCCGGGCAACGCCCGCTACTGGTACGCCCGTGCGGGCCGGCTCGATTGCGTCGACCGCGAGCCGCGCGAGGAACTCGCCGCGATTCGCGACACCCTGCCCGGGTGACCGCTCGTGCCCCAGGAGTCCGGTCACGCCGTGACCGTGGGGCGGGCTTGCAGCCTGCTAAGTACGGTCCCAACACCGGTCCGTTTCCGGCGGCACTAGGCTCTCGGGATCACGCGCGGCGTCGCATCGGGCAACGCGGATTCGGGGACGGAGGTGATCCTCTCCACGCCTCCGGCGATCGCTATGACAGGCCCGGGGATGATGGTGCGCCGCGCGGTGGCCGCGTATCGCCTGCGGCTTGTGCGAGTCTCCCCGACCGCCCCCGCCGAAAGCATCTCGGGCTGCTGGCCCAGGAGTCCGGTCACGCCGTCACCGGATCACGCAGGACATCGCCTGTTGGTGACGCGGCTCGGGGTTGCCCGTGCCATCTCGCCGGACGCTCGCGAAGGGCATCCCGCCCGTCGCGAGCTCTGTGCTGGCCTTCGTTCCGCAGTCCTTGCTGCGCTCGGCCAGCAACGCCGCTCGATTGGCACGGGCAACCCCTCGTAGGCCGGCTGGTACGCACGCCAACGTGGCCACGGGTCTCTGACCCGTGGAATCCGCCCTCCATCCCGACGCGTCTTCAGCGGGATGAAATCCCGCTGCCACTTGGTGTGTGCACCGGATGGAACGGTGATCACCGCTCCACGTGCGCCCGCGGCCGACGTACAGTAGCCGCGGGCATCTTGCCCGCGGATTCCGCCTTCCACGCCGACGCGTCTTCAGCGGGATGAAATCCCGCTGCCACTGTGGCCCCTACCTCACTTCGGCACGACCGGCTCGAAGGGGCGCACCCAGATGTTGCGGAACTGCAGCGGGTTGCCGTGGTCCTGGAGCTTGATCGGCAGCGCGTCGGCGTGCGGCTGGTACCGCGGCGGCTCGTGCCAGACCGTGGCTCCCTTGATCACCGTGTCGGAGTGGATCGCCACGCCGTTGTGGAGCACGCTCACGCGACCGGGCTGCGCCACGAGACCGTCGGCGGTGAACCGCGGGCGGGTGAAGAGGATGTCGTAGGTCTGCCACTCGCCCGGCGGGCGGCAGGCGTTCACGGCCGGCGGCTGCTGCTTGTAGAGGGCGCCGCACTGGCCGTCGGGGTAGGTGAGCGGGCCGTCGCTGCCGTCCTCGAAGGAGTCGAGCACTTGGATCTCGTAGAGCCCCATCAGGAACACGCCGGAGTTGCCCCGCCCCTGGCCCTTGCCCACGGCGGGCTGTGGCGTCCGGAACTCCACGTGGAGGTGACAGTCGCCGAAGCCCCGCTTCGTCTCGATCATGCCGCTGCCGACCGTGAGGATGCCGTCGGCCACCTTCCAGCTCGCGGCGTTGTTCCAGGCGGCCATGTCGCGGCCGTCGAAGAGCACGATCGCATCGGCCGGCACCGCGGCGGGCCCGGCCGGGGCCGGGCCGGGATCGACCACCTTCGGCCGTGGCCACTCGATCGGCATCCGCCACTCGCCGCTCTCGTGCTTGCGGCCGCGGAGCTGGAGCCGTCGGTCGCGGAGCGAACGCGTGAGCAGGGCCGCCTTGGCCTCGGCTTCGGCCACCGACAGCCCCGGCTTCATGCCCGGCCGGAGGTGGCCGGCGGCGGCGAGGTAGGCGTCGCGGAGGAGTTCCAGCCGCCGCCCGACATCGGGCAGGAAGGCCCCGAGCATCTCGGGCAGGTCGGGGGCCGCCGCGGCGGTTTCGTCCCCCAGGCCCGCGATCACCGCCCGGGCGATCTGCCAGTGTCCCTCGTCGCCCGGGTGCACCGCGTCGGCGGCGAAGGCGAAGCCGGCGTCGGTCTTCCGTCGCTCGGCGAGCGCCCGCGCCATCGGTCCGTGCACGTCGATCACGAGCCAGCCATCGGCCCGCTTCGACAGGAGCCATGCGGAATAGGCCGTGAGCACGGCGTCGTAATCAACGTCGCCGGCGGGCCCGGGCTTGCCCGGCGGCCCACCGTAGACCGGGGGCGTCAGGTGAATGATCGTGGCCCCCGCCCGCTCGGCCGCGGCATGGAGCCGCTCGATCCCATCCCGGAACTTCGCGAACCGCGTTTCATCGAGCGGCTGGTAGATGCCGCAGTTCATGCCGTAGCACGCCAGGACGACGTCGGGCCGCACGAGCCTGAGCACCCGGTCGAGCCGCTCGTGGAGATCGGGCCGGGGAAACTTTCCGCCCGCGTGGCCTTCTTCGGAGAGCCCGGAAACCGTTTCGCTCGGCAGGCCGCAGTCGATGACCTCGGCGTCGAGCCCCTGGTATTCCATCCAGGAAGCCACGTCGGCGACCCAGCCACCGGCGTAGGTGATCGAATCGCCGAGCACGAGCACCCGCCGGGCGTTCCGAATGGCCGCCGCCGGCTCGGCCGCGGGTGCCGGCAGGGCGAACCAGATCGTGATCACAAGTGCGAACAGGAAACGTCCTGCATGGCTCGGGGTTGCCCAGGCCATCTCGCCGGACGCTCGCTGCGGCCTCCGGGCGACGGTGTTCCGCATGCGATGGGCATTCGTAAAAGCCCCCCGGTGCGAGCCGGGGGGATGACGCGATCCACTCCGCCGCGGCTCGATCGCTCCGTCGTGGAGCATGGCCGGCGGCAACCCCCGTGCTCGCGCACGGGGGCTCTTATCGCACACGACGCGAGATTCGTCGGCAGGAATGCCGGTCGAATGGCTCGTCATCACTGCCGGGGCGGTGTCGCCCCCTCCCTGATCGCGAACAGGTGGCTCTTGTTGGCGATGTAGAGCGTGTCGCCCACGGCGATCGGCGTCGAGTAGACGCTGTTGCCCATGTTGATCTCGCCCAGGATCTCCAGTTCGCGGCCGAGCTTGAAGATCGTGATGTCGCCGTCCTCGTCGCCGATGTAGACCTTCCCGTCGGCGATGAGCGGGGAGCCCCAGGAGGCCGCCAGCATGTCGTGCGTCCAGAGGGGCTTGCCGGTCTTGACGTCGAGGCAGTGGCAGAGGCCGCTGAAGTCGGCCACGAACAAGAGACCGTCCTTGATGGCCACGGTGCCGCAGGTGCGATGCATCGTCTCCTCGAAGGAGAGCTTGCCGTTGCCGTCGGCGTCGAAGCCGGGGTAGTGCCACTTGGCGGCCGAGGCCGGATTCGGGCGGGCCACCTCCCCCTCCTCCTCGATCACCGCCTGGTTGCGGCGGTGGGGCAGGGGCGTGTCGGGATCCTTGAGGCTGACGGCCAGTTCGCTCGACACGTCGCCCCGCTTCGTGGGATCGATGCACCACAGGTGCCCGACCCCCTCGCCGTGCTCGGGATCCTCGCCCACGGCGATGTAGACCAGCCCGTCGTGGACCACCGGCGTGCCGATGATGTGGTTGCGGTCGGCCCGCCCCCCGAGCGAATACTTCGACACCTTCGGGTTGCAGTCGAACTTCCAGAGCAGCTTGGCCTTGCCCCCCTCCCCCCGGGCGTCGAAGGAATAGACCCAGCCGTCGCCGCCGCCGAAGATCGCCTGCGGCACGCCCGCGATCTCGGCGAAGGCCGGGCTCGACCACTGCCCGTGCAGCACGTTGGCCCCCGGCGAGCCGTCGGCCCAGAGCACCTTGCCATCCCGCTTGTCGACGCAGAGGAAGCTCGGGGCCTGGGCGTTGGGCAGGTTGATGTGCCCCTCATCCACGCCGTTGCCGGTGATCACGAACAGCCAGTCGCCGTGGCCGGTGACGCTGCAGGAGCACATGTTGTGCTGGGAGACGCCGAGCTCCTTCATCATGTCGAGCGCCCAGACGACGTCGGCCTCGTCGTCGGCCACGACCTTCTCGGCGGTGAAGGGGCCGTCGTTCTCGCCGTCGCGGAAGCCCTCCGTGTCGAGGCACTTCACCTCCCCACGGCTGGTTACGTACCACAGCCGGTCTCCCTCCACCAAGGGCGCGCAGCAGATGCCCTGCAGCGGCCAGTCGTGGACGCGGCCCGTGGGCAGCTTCTCGCTCGAGTCCTGCCAGAGAAAGGAGCCGTCCTTCTCGGCGAAGGCGAGGAGGCAGCCGAGGTCGGTCGCAGGGGGATACCGCTTCAGCCAGCCCTTGCCGTTGTTCGAGCCGACGAAAACCTTGCCGCCGGCCACCACGGGATTGCCGTAGGACTGACTGCCGAGGGCCGCCACCCAGGCGACGTTCCGGCTGGTCTCGGGCTGCCATTCGCCCGTCTCGGTGTCGAACTCGCCCGGCGCCCACTCCACCGGGAGGTTCTTCGCCGCGGGCGTGTTGTTCCGCTGGGGCGAGCCGCCCCACTGGTTCCAGTCGGCCGCCGCGGGGAGCGCGGCGCAGGCCAGCAGCCAGGTGATGACGGACGGGCGGGCTCTCATTGCACGGCCTCCACGGAGACGTTGTCGATGAAGATCTCGGAGTCTTTCGAGTTGCCGAAGAAGCCGGGGCTCCCCTGGAGGTTGCCGGCCGCGTGGACCGCTTGAATCGTCCACGCCTCCGGCTCGGGCTCGCCCCGCGGCCAGACCTTGCCGCGGAGCACGGCGTCGCCGGCGCGGGTGCGGGCCTCGAACTTCATCGTGTACCAGCGGCCCGCCTCCCAGGCGAAGGGAATCGTCTTCGAGAAGTGGGTCGCCACCTGGGGCGGCCAGGAGCGGAGCTGGAGCTGCTGCGCCGCCCCCACCATGTCGAGCGTGTACCGCTGGGCGATGAGCCCCATGTCAGGCATCCGCGCCTTCTCCAGGGCGGCCGGCGTGCCGAAGGCCTTCGCGAACGCGTCGGCGTCGCTGTCGGTCGCGGGCGTCGCGGGATCGCCGGGCGGTCCCACACCGCTTTCGGCGGCCCGCAGGTCGGCCTGGATGGAATAGTCGTGCAGGCCGATCGGCCCGATCCAGCCCTGGCTCCGGGTGCCCTTGGGGATCGTGGTCACCTTCACGAGGCACTTCGAGCCTTCGACCTCGCGCACCACGTGCCGGTAGCGCATCCCGATCCAGGGCAGCGGCGGCTCTCCCTTCACGACGCCGGTCTTCGGATCGGCGGCGAGCGTCACGTCCTCGAAATCGAACCGCCACGGGAGCGGGGGCATCGACCGGATCCGAGCCCGCCCCTCGAGCCCTCCCACCTTCGCCGTGACGAGCGCGGCGGCATGAGCGCCCGCCGGGGCCGTGTAGCGACCGTCGGCGGTGACCGTGCCGGCCGTCGCCGAAAACTCGGCCGGCGACTCCTTCACGAACCGGCCCGCCGCGTCGTAGAGCCGCACCCTCAAGGGGAGCGTCTGGCCGGCGGCGATCTGCGCCTCGGCGGGCAGCACCTGCACCCAGGCAGGCTCGCCGGCCGGGCCCGTCGTGGCCGCCGACACCGTCTCGGCCCGCGTCGGCCGCACCTTCGCCGTGCCCGGCTGGGCATCCTTCGCGCCCAGGCAGTAGATCCGGGCTCCGGTCACCAGGTAGAGCAGCCCGTCGGCCGCGATCGGGGAGGCGGTCACCTCGTCCTCCCCGGCCAGCCGCATCCGGTGGGCGAACTTGAAGCCGTCGGCCGTCGGCTCGAGCACGTGGAAGCCGCTCGTCGAACAGACGTAGAGCCTGTCGTCGGCGACCAGCGGGCTGCCGCGGACGATCGTGCCGAGCAGCTTCTGGGGGCGTCCGATCGGAGCCCCGGTCGCCTTGTCGAAGACGTGCACCTTGGCGCCATCCTCGACGAACCAGACGCGGTCGCCGAGCACGACCGGCATCGAACGGCCGTCCATCACGCCCTTCTTCTGCCAGATGGCGTTCGTGGCCGTGATGGCCCCACTGCCCGTTCCCTTGAAGGCCGTGGCCGAGCCCATCGAGGTGTTGTCGAGGTTCTCCTCCGACTGCGAGATGTAGACCGTGTCGCCCGCCACGAGCGGCGGCGTGTTGATGCCCCGGCGGGAGAGGCTGAAGTTCCAGACGGCCTTGCCCGTCCGCGGCTGGAAGTTCCAGACACTCCCGTCGCTCGAGCCGAAGACGAGCGCCGCCTGTCCGTCGAGGACGGCGAGCGACGGCGTGCTGTAGGTGGTGTCCTCCGGGAGTTCCTTGGTGCCGTTCATCCACCGGACCTCGCCCGTGGCCTTGTCGAGCCCCAGGAACCGGTGGGCCGGCCGGGCCGTGTCACCCCAGCCGGTGACCACGGCGCTGGCGATCACGAGATCCTCGAACACCACCGGCACGTTCGTCCGTCCGCCGTAGGTGGAGAGAAACCCGAACTCCTCGTGCAGGCTTCGCTGCCACTTGGTCTTGCCGGTCGCGGCGTCGATCGCGGTGAACACGCCGCACACGCCGTGGGCGAAGACCGTGCCGCTCTCCCGATCGGCCACCACCGACGACCAGCCCACCCGCTCGGCGGGCACGTCGGAGAGGTAGACGTTGAACACGTTCTCCCAGAGTTTCTTGCCGGTGCGGGCGTCGAGGCAGATCACCTTCTCCGCCTCCTCGGCCGTCTCGGGCTTGTGCCGCACGATCGTGTAGAGCCGGCCACCCATGATCACGGGCGTGGAGATGCCCCCCTCGGGATGCGTCCAGCGCACGTTCTCGCCCGATTCGGCGTCGAACGACGTGACGAGCGGCGGCCCCTCGTAGTGGCGGTCCTGCATCGGCCCCCGCCAGTCCGGCCAGTCGGCGCCGCTGGCGGCGACAGACACGAGCGGGCCCAGAACGAGGCCCAACAACCTGAGCGCGGATCGCGCCGTGAGGGGTTGCCCATGCCCTGGAGCCGGCCTTGCTGGCGAGCGAAGCCAGGATGGCGAAGCGTGGCCAGCACGGAGAGAGCGGAGGCCAGGATGGCCGAAGCGAGCGTCCGGCGACGGGGCATGGGCAACCCCGACGCATGTGACATGACTGGCGACGATACCTGCCGGGCAGAAGCCTGGACGGTCTTGCAGTTGGGCATCCAGGGCAGGCCGGATTGGTTCGCCGGCCGGTGACATGCTCAGAACCTTCGGACTTTGCGAGTACCTACCACATGGGAGTAGCCAACTGCGTGCTACGCAAAGCTCCTCGGTTCCTGCGCGTGCCACCGGCCGGCTCCTCAGCATCGAGCTGGCTGCGTTGGGCGTGGTGGCGCTGGTCATTGCGTCAGGCCCTCCTTCTCGAGGTCGGCCGGCAGCTGCGGGTCGACGATGCCCTGTGAACCGCGGCCCTCCTCGAGCCGGCTGGCGACATCGTTCTTGATGCTCTCGACGTCGGCCTCCCACCATTTCCGCTGCTCGTCGAGTTCGGGTACGGCGAAGGGACGCACCAGCCGCATGCCCACGCCGAGGGCCGGTTCCTCGGTGTACCACCAGGGGCTCTTCGGGAAGTTGGGGTCGACGTCCTTCCAGTCAGGGTTCTCGGAGTTGCCACCGGCGTCCCGCGAGCCCCGGCGGGCGGCGCTGCGGCACTCCGTCGCCTCGTCGTAGTAGGCGCCGCCCCGGAGCACGCGCGGGTAGAGCCGCGCGGGCCACTGGACGGCGGCCAGGGCGGCGACCGGCCGGGGCAGGGCGGCCGGCTTGGCGTAGCCGCCGGCGACCAGTTCGTCCACCACCCATTCCGCCACGTTGCCGTGCATGTCGTGGAGGCCGAACGCGTTGGGCTTCTTCTCGCCGACCGGGTGGGTCGTGTCGTCGGCGTTGTCGGCGAACCAGGCGACCTCGGCGAGGGCGGCCGCGTCGCCGCAGGAGAAGGGCGTGTCGGTGCCCGCCCGGCAGGCGTATTCCCACTCGCTCTCGGCCGGCAGCCGGTAGAACCGGCCCGTCAGCCGGCTCAGCCATTTGGTGTATTGCCGCGCCGCGAACTGCGTCATCGTGACCGCCGGCAGATTCGGGTCCTCGCCGTTGGTGAAGGTGGTGGTGGGGTCGTAGAGATTGGAGGGGGCGGTGACGGCGTCGGCCCGATTGGTGTCGTCGATCGGCCGAATCTTCGCCGACTGCATGGCGATGAAGAGGTTGCAGGCGGCCATGTAGCGCTTGTATTCGTCCCAGGTGACCTCGTGCTGGCCCATCCAGAAGGGGCCCACGGTCACCTCGAAGACCGGGCCCTCGTCGGCGGTGCGGCCCTCCTCGCCCTCGGGGCTGCCCATCGTGAAGGTGCCGCCGGGCACCGGGATCATCCGGAAGGTGACCTCCGTGCCGGGGATCGTCTCCTCGTAGGGCACCATCCAGCCGCCGTCGACCTGCACGAACGGCCCCGGTCCTTCGGGCTTGGCCGCGCCGGCCACGAACCCCGGGGTGGCGGACGGGGCCGCCTCGACCGTGGCGGCTCGGGTCGGTCCCGCGAGCGCCGCCCAAAAACCGGCGGCCAGGGTGACAGCCAGGGGCAGGCGGGTGGGCAGACGACCGATTTCGCGCGACTCGTGCAGGGCTGAACGGGGTGATGTCATGAGGGTGCCCGGGGGAGCGTTGGGAGGGGGGGCGACGTCGCCAGCAGGACCGACGCCGGAAAACTCGTAGAGTGTACCGTGGGGCGATACCGTCGCCCACGCATCGGGCCCCCGCCAGCACCGCCATGTCAGCCAAGAAAAAACCGCCGCAGCCCACCGCCTCGCCCGCGGGCAAGCAGGCCGCGAAGGCCGCTGCGAAGGCCGACAAGCCGGCCGAGCGCGTGGTGGCCGAGAACCGCAAGGCCCGCCACGACTACGAGATCCTCGACACGCTCGAGTGCGGGATCGCCCTGGTGGGCAGCGAGGTCAAGAGCCTGCGCACGGGCCGCATGAGCCTCGACGAGGCCTACGGCCGCGTGGAGGGGGGGGAGGTGTGGCTCTACGGCTGCGACATCCCCGAGTACGACAAGGCCAACCAGCTCAACCACAAGCCGAAGCGGCCCCGGAAGCTGCTCCTGCACCGCCGCGAGATCCGCACGTTCGCGGGCCATGCCTTCGAGAAGGGACTCACGCTCGTGCCGCTGAAGGTCTACTTCAAGGCGGGCCGCGTGAAGGTGCTCCTGGGCGTCGGCCGCGGCCGGCAGGCCCACGACAAGCGCGAGAAGCTCAAGGCCGCCAGTGCCCGGCGGGATATCGAAATCGCCCTCCGCGGGCGATCCCGCGGAGGGCGATGAAAGACGTTGTCGGAGGGCTGCCGCCCGGGGGCGGCCGCCGGCGGGTCACTCGGCCGTGGCCAGGCAGCCGGCGGGCGTGTCGGTCGAGTCTTCGGGGTGCCACAGGGGCATGCCCCGCTGGATGCGCTCGGCGAGAATGTCGATCTTCTCGCGCGAGCCGGCGGGGGCGGTGGTGGGGACGAACTCCTCGGTCTTCACGGGCTCGAAGTTCTCGTCGTGACCGTAGAGCTCGATGATTTCAAAAACGTTGCGAATCCGGGCCATCGGAACGAAACGACTCCTTGAGGTGGGGTGAGGTCGGTGCACCCATCGGGCCGACGGCACTCCCGTCGGGCATGGATGCTCGTTTCCCGTGAACACGCAGCGCGGGCCGGCGATCGGCCGCGTCACGAGCAGCAGGCAGCTGCACCGACGGCGGCCGGCGGGCCATCGCGAAGGCCCGCTGACGGGACGGCTTCGTGAGCCGCGGCGGGCTGCGACGTTCGTGGAGAACGTTGCCATTATGGAGCGGCATCGACGCGAGTCAAACAATTTTGGCGCCTGCCGTTGCGACCGGAAAAACCGGGATTTTCCCCGCTGAATTGCTCGCGGCCGGATGTCGTCAGTACCATCGGTGCAACGCCCCGGGCAGTCTGTGGCGCGGCCGAAGCCGCCCGCCCGCGGGGCAGGCCGTGGGCGCCCGCGGGCTCGTGCCGCCGGCGCCGCCATCGATGCCGCAACTCACCGGTCCGCTCACGAGCTATCCCGCGCGGGTCTCGTTCACGGCCTACGTGCTCACGATCCTGGTGGGTGGCTTCGTGCTGACCCTGCCCGTGGCCCGCCTGCCCGACCGGCCCGCGATCTCACTCGTGGACGGCTTGTTCACGGCCACGAGCGCCTGCTGCGTGACGGGCCTGACGGTCCGGAGCACGGCGGGCGACTTCTCGGCCTTCGGGCAGGGGGTGATCCTGGCGCTGATCCAGCTCGGCGGCCTCGGGATCATGACGATCACCACGCTGGCCGCCTTCCAGATCGGCGGGCAGGCCACGCTCCGGCAGCGGGCGGTGGTGGCCGACACGCTGGGCGTCAAGTCGGGCCGCGACCTCCGCTGGGTCGGTCGGGCCGTGCTCGTGACGGTGGTCGTGGCGGAGGCGACGGGCTTCCTGCTGCTGGTCGCCTCGTCCTGGGGCACGGCGCCCCTGGCAGCGGTCGCCTGGCGGTCGCTCTTCCATTCCATCTCCGCCTTCTGCAACGCCGGCTTCGCCCTGCACGACGCGAACCTCATGCCCGACGCGGGAAACGTCGGCATCAATCTCGTCATCTGCGGCCTGATCATCGTCGGCGGCATCGGCTTCCCGGTGATCATCGACGTGGTCCAGCGGCTGCGGCGGCCCCGCGACTGCTGGCAGCGGCTCTCGATCCAGTCGAAGCTGATGCTGATCGGAACCGCGGGCCTCCTCGTGGGCGGGGCGGTGTCGTTCTGGCTGCTCGAATGGGACGAGGCGCTCGCCGGCGAGCCGCTCGGTACCCGGATCCTGATGGGCCTGTTCCACACCACGACCTGCCGCACCGCAGGCTTCAACACCGTCGACTACGGCACACTCGCCAGCTCGACCCTGTTCCTGACGATCATCCTGATGGCGATCGGGGCCGGCCCCTGCTCGACGGCCGGCGGCTTCAAGGTCAGCACCCTGATGATCCTGCTCGTCAGTTCCTGGGCCAGCTTCCGCGGGCTGCCGCGGGCCAACGTCTTCCGGCGCACCATTCCCGCCACCGCGGTCCGGCGGGCCACGGCCACGGCGCTCCTGTTCGGGGCGATGGCCACCGTGGCGCTCGTGGCGCTGCTCGTGGTCGAATCGCGGAACCCGCCGACCGCCCGGCCCCGCTGGTTTCTCGAGGCGCTCTTCGAGTGCATTTCGGCCCTGGGCACCGTCGGCCTGTCGACCGGCATCACGCCCTCGCTCTCCGACGGCGGCAAGATCGTGCTCATGGCGCTGATGCTCGTCGGCCGGCTCGGCCCCGTCACCGCCGCGCTGGCCCTGACCCGCCAGCGGCATTCCTACCAGCCCGAATACCCCGAGGAGGAGCCGCTCGTCGGCTGACGACCGTGAAGTCCAATCGCCGCTTCATCATGCTCGGCATGGGCACCTTCGGCATGGCCCTGGCCCGCAAGCTGGCCGCCAACGGCTGCCATGTGATCGGCGTCGATGCCGAACGCGACCGCCTGGAAGCCGTCAAGGACGAGATCAACGAATGCGTGATCGGCGACGCCACCGACCGGGAGGTGCTCGAGAACCTGCCGCTGCGGGACGCCTCGGCCGTGTTCATCTCGCTGGGCGAGACGATCTCCGAATCGCTCCTGGCCACGCTGCACTGCAAGGAGCTCGGGGCCCGGCAGGTGATCGTCAAGGGCGTCACCAAGGAGCACGGCAAGATCCTCGAGCACCTGGGCGTCGATCGCGTCGTGTTTCCCGAGGAGGAGGTGGCCCGGCAGTTGGCCGACAAGATGACCTGGCCCAACGTGCTCGACTTCCTGCCGATCGACCCCGAATACAGCGTTGCCGAAGTGGCGATGCCCTCGTCGCTCTCGGGCAAGACGCTGGCCGAGGCCAATCTCCGCAGCACGATCGGCGTGCACGTGATGGGCATCAAGGACGTGCTCTCGGGGAAGCTCGACATGTTTCCCGACGGCCGGCGCCAGCTGCTCGACGATCAGGTGCTCCTGGTCGTGGGCCGGGCCGACGAGCTCCAGGCCCTCCGCGACATGCCCTAGCGGCTCGGACTCGCCCGTGCCCCATCCTCAGACGTTCGCTGCCAAGCCCTTCGATGCTGCGGAGCCGGCTGCGGGCACGCGCAGGAACCGAGGACCTTTGCGGAGCACGCAGTTGGCCACTCCCATGGGGCAGGTACTCGCAAAGTCCGAAGGTGACGAGCATGTCCGCAGCCGGCGAACCAATGCGGCCGGCCAACGCCCGCACGCTCGGGGTTGCCCATGCCCCATCGCCGGACGCTCCCTTCGCGACCAATCCGCCTGCGGCGGCTCGGTGCCCGCCTACCCTTCGCTCGCTCCGTGCTGGCTACGCTTTCGCCCTCCGGGCTGCGCTCGCCAGCAAGGCCGGCTCCGGGGCACGGACAACCCCTCGCAGGTCTATCGGTACGCCGAGTGGAGGGCTGGGCGTTACTGCGGACAGCACTCACGGGCAAGATGACCGCCGCTACCGGGAGCGTTCAGCGATATGCCTGCGACGCCGTGCTACTGCCCGGGTGGCCCGGGCGGGAGCGTGATCTCGATCTCGCCCGGCGGCGGTGGGGCGGTGGACGGAGTGGCGGCCGCGGCGCCGGGATCGAAGGCGGGCGTGTCGGTGCCGGTGCGGGCCGCGAGATCGGCGTGCAGCGATAGCTTCTCGCCGCCGGCCGGCTGCAGGTCGAGCTTCACCACGCCCCACGTGCCGCGCGTCTTCTTGCCTTCCACCACCACCACGCCGCTCCCCTTCGGACCCTTGGCATCGAACTCCAGGTTCGCGATGCCGTCGGTCTCGTTCGCCGTGCCCCGCACGCTCCGGGAGCACTCGAGCGGCTTGCCGAGCAGTTCCGCGACCCGCTCGTTGGCCCGCATCTCGTTGACCGCCTCGACGACGAGCGGATGCTCGTGCAGCCGGCCGCAGCCGGCGGTCGTGGCGAGCGCGACGAGGGCGAGCGGGAACCAGCGGACTCGAACCGGGACGCTGACCATGACGGGCCTCCGTGCGCGTGGGTCGTGGCGGACAGGAAACAAGGAGCCGTTGAGCGTGGGGCCAGGGGCGCCGGCGACGGTCAGCCCTTGGCGTCGTGGGCCCGACACCACGCGATCTTCTCGGCGGTGGTCGTGGGCAGCGGGCCGGATGCCTTGGCCGGTTTCGCCGTCTTCACCTCGGGTTCCGGAGCGGGCTCCGGTTCGGGGGCCGCTGCGGCGGCCGGCGCCGGTGCGGCGGGCGGGGCAGCGTCGGCCTTCTTGCCCCGGGCGGCCGCCAGGATGTCGGCGGTCGACATCTTGCCGGCCGGCTTCGCGGCGGCCGGCGTGGCCGCGCCGCCCCCGGCCTTGCCGCGGGCGGCGGCCAGGATGTCGGCCGTGGACGGACGCTTGCCGGCGGCCGGCTTGGCGGCCGCGGGCTTCTCGGCGGCCGGCTTGGCCGGTGCCGCCGCCTTGGCGGCCGGCTTGGCCTTCGGCTCGGCCGGCTTCGGCTGCGGCTTGGGCACGATCTTCAGGCACGACGGATCGATGTCGTACCAGCCGATGTTGTTGAACTGGTCGAACTCGACCAGGCAGCGGCCGTTCATGTTGACCGTCTTGACGATGCCCGTCGCCTCGGCGAAGCGGGCCAGTTCCGGGGCGGGCGAGTCGATCACGACGTACTTGTCGGTCCACTCGCTCTTGAGCCGCTCGATGACGTCGAACATGGGGCGAGAAAGGCTCGGGGAAAGGCGGGGCTCCAGCCCCAGAATGTGATCGATTCGCGGGCGCGCCGCAAGCCGCCGTCAGCCCGGGGCCGAGCCAGCCCTGGGCGCGGCCGCTTCCACTCCCCGCGGGCCGATCGTGTAGCTCCAGGCGACGGTCGCCGGCGGTCGGGCGGCGGCCGCCGAAATCCGCACGATCCGCCCGTCCGCAGCGCGGTAGGTGGAGCCGAGCCACGCCGGCGCTTCGTGGATCCGGCAGGCGGCCTCGAACAGGATCGTGTCGGCGACCCCGGGGCAGGCCGCGGCCGAGAGCGAGAAGTGGGATCGCCCGGCCAAGCCGACGCCGAGCACGGCCGAACCGCCCGCCAGCGTCGTGAGCGACACCTCGACGAGCACCGGCGACTCCGGCCACCGGGAGTCGCCCGTCCCGTCGAGCGGCCCCTCCACCGATCTCCAGCGACCCGCGGCCGTGATCAGTTCGTGCCGCCAGCGATCCCCGTCCCAGATGAACTCCACGACGCTCGAGCCGGCCACGATGCGGAGGGGTGGACGCTGGCGGGAGGGCGCGGCACTGGACATGCTCGGGGCTCGACGGGCTCGGGGGCGGTGCGGGGGTGGGCTGGGCGCCGCATCGCCGCGCGGCCCTGGCGGGCCTGACAGCGGTCTAGCATAGTGACGGGCCGGCGTGCCGTGCGGCGGGACGGCCCGGAGCAGATCCCGGAGCAGATCATGGAACCACGTCGCTCGCTCGGCTGGCCGATCGTCCTGGGCGTCGTGCTGATCGGTTCGCTCGTGACCCTGCTCGTCGGCTGGGTGCTCGTGAGCATCGCCGCGGCGCTCGGGTCGAAGAACGCGGCCTTCTACTGGGCCGTGCTGGGCGTGGGCGTGGCCCTGCTGGTGGTGGTGCTGGCCGGGGTGATCGTCTACCTGGCCCTGACGGTCAAGGCGATCGCCCTCTCGCAGCGGCAGAGCAACTTCATCGACAGCGTGACCCACGAACTCAAGAGCCCGCTGGCCTCGCTGAAGCTCTACCTGCAGACGCTTACCCGGCGGCCGGTGAGCGCGGAGCAGCAGGCCGACTTCCACCGCCACATGCTCCAGGACGTGGAGCGGCTCGACGGGCTGATCGACCATCTCCTCGACGCGGCCCGGACGCTCCACCGCCGCCCGACCGGCAGTGACGAGGTGACGCAGTTGGGGCCGCTCCTGGAGCAGGTGCGGGCCGGGGTCTGCCAGCGGCATGGCGTGGCGGAGGCCTGCGTGACGCTCGACTGCGGGCCGGGGTTGCGGACGCGCGGCCGCGAGGCCGACGTCGAGATCGTGTTCCGCAACCTGGTGGACAACGCCGTCAAATACTCGCTGCCCGAGCCGCGGGTGGAGGTGGCCGCCAGCCGGCGCGACGGACGCGTGGCCGTGACGGTGGCCGACAATGGCCCCGGCATCCCGCTCTCCCAGCGGAATGCGGTGTTTCGGCGGTTCGTGCGGCTCGGCAGCGAGCTCGAGCGGAGCACGCCCGGCACCGGGCTCGGCCTGTTCCTGGTGCGGTCGCTCGTCAGGCAGATGCGGGGCCGGGTGGCCGCCAGGGGGCGGCCCAACCAGCGCGGCAGCATCTTTGAGGTGGAGTTGCCGGCGGCTGACGAGACTTCATAATCGGGCCCACGGAGAAGTCGCCTGGCCTCGTCCGGGGCTGCCCCCGCCGTGTCTCCGGACGTTCGCTCCGCCCATCCTGGACTGCGCTCACTCCGTGCCGGCCACGCTTCGCCATCCCTGGCTGCGCTCGCCGGCAAGGCCGGCTCCACGGTGGGGGCAGCCCCTCCCTGAATGATTCCCTCCCTGCCGCAGGACGCCAAATCACCGCCATGCAACCAGCCGCTACGCCGCCCGCTCCCCCGCCCGACCGTGTTCCGATCCGCCGCGTGCTCGTGAGCGTGTTCGACAAGACCGGCCTCGAGCGGCTGGCCGCCGGCCTGAAGGCGGCTGGCGTGGAGGTGGTCAGCACCGGCGGCACGGCCCGGGCACTCGCGAGCCAGGGCCTGGCCGTCACCGACATCGCCGAGGTCACCGGCTTTCCCGAGGTGCTCGACGGCCGCGTGAAAACGCTCCATCCCCACGTGTTCGCCGGCATCCTCGCCCGGGCCGACCGGCCCGACGATCTGGCCGTGCTGGCCGAGCACGGCATCGGCCGGTTCGACGCGGTGGTGGTCAACCTCTATGCCTTCGAGGATGCGATTCGCCGCCCGGACTGCCTCCCCCACGAGGCCGTGGAGTTGATCGACATCGGCGGCCCGAGCCTCGTGCGGGCGGCCGCCAAGAATCATTCCTTCACGGCGATCGTGACCGGCCCGGAGCAGTACGACGACCTGATCGCGGCACTCGCACGCGGCGGCACGACGCTGGCCGAGCGCAAGCTGTTCGCCGCCCGGGCCTTCGAGCGGACGGCCGCCTATGACGCCGTCATCGCCCGCTGGATGGCGGGGCACGCCGGACTCGTCGCCGGGAATGGCTCGCCGCCGGCCGCCGGCGTCGCCGACGATCCGCCGCTGCCGGCCCGGATGGCGCTCGACCGCGAGCAGCGGCTGCCGCTGCGGTATGGCGAGAATCCGCACCAGTCGGCGGCCCTGTTCGCCCCCGTGGGCACTCATCTGGGCCTGGCCGGCCTGCGGCAGCTTGCAGGCAAGGAGCTCTCCTAAAACAACCTTCTCGACCTCGACGCAGCCACGCGGCTGGCCGGGCTCCTCCAGGATCCGGGCGCCGTGGTGATCAAGCACACGAACCCCTGTGGCGCCGCCTCGGCCACCACCGTCGCCGAGGCTCTCGCGGTGGCGATGGCGGCCGATCCGACGAGTGCCTTCGGGTCGATCGTGGCGGTGAACCGCTGCTTCGACCTGGCCTCGGCCGAGGTGCTCGTGGCGCCGGGGCTGTTCGTGGAGGTGGTCGCGGCCCCCGCCTTCGAGCCGGCCGCCGTCGAGCTGCTCACGACCAAGCCCACCTGGAAGGCGAGCGTGCGGCTGGTGGCGATGCCGGCGGGCGACCCGTGGGAGCCGACGGCCGGCCTCGAGCTGCGGAGCGTCGCCGGCGGCTTCCTCGCCCAGCGGCCCGACGAGCTCTGCGACGATCCGGCCAGTTGGCGGGTGGTCACGAAGGCGGCGCCCCCCGCCGACCTCACGCCGGCCCTCGACTTCGCCTTCACGGTGGTCCGCCGGTTGACGAGCAACGCGATCGCGGTCTGCCGGGGCACGAACCTGGTTGGCGCCGGCACCGGCCAGACGAGCCGCGTGGACGCGGTGCGGATCGCGCTCGAGAAGGCGGGGGAGCGGGCGCGGGGCGGCGTGCTCGCCTCCGACGCGTTCTTTCCGTTTCCCGACTCGATCGAGTTGATCGCGAAGGCCGGCATCGCGGCGATCGTGCAGCCGGGCGGCTCGAAGCGCGACCCCGAGGTGATCGCCGCGGCCGATGCGGCGGGCATCCCGATGGTGTTCACGTCGCGCCGCCACTTCCGGCACTGACTTTCACGCCCGGCGGAGGGCACGCCAAGGGTGCCCTCGCCTCGCAACGTCCGGCTTCCTGCCGGCCAGTCACGCTCGCTGCGGCTGTCGGCCATTCATCGCCCCGGTGGGCTTGGATTCGTAGCGGCGGGCATCCTGCCCGCCGGTCGCACCTCCGGGCTCCCGTGGTCGTGCGCCGACCGGCAAACCACGTTCCCGGCGGCGGATCCGAAAAAGTGGCAGCGGGATTTCATCCTGCTGAATGCGTGCCGGGTTGGAAAGCGGATTCCACGGGTCTCGAGACCCGTGGCCACTCGAGGAGCCCGGTTCCGCCGGAACCGGGTCAGAGGAGACGCCACGTCCTGCGTGATCCGGTCACGGCGTGACCGGACTCCCGGGGTACACTCGCCGCATGCCTGACATTCTCGACGAGATCGTGGCCCGCAAGCGGCGGGAGGTGGCGGTGGCCCGCGACAGCGTGCCCCTGGCGGTGCTCGAGGCATCGCTGGATTCCGCCCCGCCCGTGCGCGACTTCTTCACGGCTGTCTCGGCGGGTCCGCCCATGCGGCTGATCGCCGAGTTCAAGCGGAAGAGTCCGTCGGCCGGTGAGATCCGGCCCGGGGCGACGGTGGAGGATGTCGTGCGGGCCTACGCCGCCGCCGGCGCCGCCGCACTCTCCGTGCTCACCGACCATGCCGGCTTCGGCGGGAGCCTCGCCGATCTCGAGGCGGCGCGGGCCGCCGTGAGCCTGCCCGTGCTCCGCAAGGAGTTCGTCGTCGACGCGTATCAGGTGGTCGAGGCGCGAGCGCATGGGGCCGACGCCGTCCTGCTGATTGCCGAGTGCCTCGACGACTGTCACCTGCGGAGCCTCTACCGGGCGGTGATCGACCTCGGCATGACACCCCTGGTGGAACTGCACGACGAGGAGAACCTCTCCCGCGTGCTCGACCTCGGCGCCACGCTCGTGGGTGTCAACAACCGCAACTTGAAGACGATGACGACCGACCTGGGGCACGTCCTCGCCCTGCGGGAGCGGGTGCCGGATGACGTGGTGCTCGTGGCCGAAAGCGGCATCAAGACGCGAGCCGACGTCGCACGGCTCGAGGCGGCGGGGATCCAGGCGATGCTCGTGGGCGAGTCGCTCCTCGTGCAGCCGGATCCCGGGGCCGCCGCCGCGGCGCTCCTCGGCCGGGCCTGAGATCCCGGTTCCGTCCCAGGAGCCCGGTTCCTCCTCAGGAGCCCGGTTCCTCCGGAACCGGGTCATCGTCGACGCCACGTCCCGCCTGATCCGGTCGCGGCGCGACCGGACTCCTGAGGCGAGGGGTTGCCCATGCCAATCGAGCGTCCGGCGAGATGGCTTGGGCAAGCCCGAGCGGCGCGACCAAAAGAAAAGGCCACGTCCTGCCTGGTCCGGTCAGGGCGTGACCGGACTCCCGAGCCGCACGAACCGGTACCCCGTGCCGCGCACGGAGAGGAAGTGCACCGGCTTCGAGGGATCCTCCTCGAAATACTTCCGCAGCGCGAGCATGAAGGTGTCCACCGTCCGGGTGGCCGGGGCGCGGGTGAGCCCCCAGACGTTCTCGAGCAGCTCCTTGCGGGCCACCACCTTGCCCTCGTGCTCCACGAGATACTTGAGCAGC
>JBJTAA010000059.1:0-5429 GCA_046090525.1 Planctomycetota bacterium | reverse complement strand
GAGGCCGACGCCCATGACCGCCGGCCACGGGGACGAGACGAGCCAGGCGGCTGCGCCGGAGAGCGCCGCGCCGACCGCGAGGAACGCCCACCCGACCGCAGCCGCCGTCGGGACCGTGATCGCACCACTCGGCAGCGGCCGCTCCGGCCGCTCGCGCCGGTCGAGCTCGGCATCGCAGACGTCGTTGAGCACCATGCCGGCGGCATACATCGCGACCACCGCCCCCACGGCCAGCCAGCAGGCCGGCGGCGGCCAGTCGAGCGCGAGGGCCTGCGCGACCACGAGGTAACCGGCCAGGGGATCGGCCGCGGCGGTGGCGAGGTTCGGAATCCGCAGCAGCCGCAGCCAGGCGAGCATCAGGCGAGCTCCAGGCCGGCGTCTTGCGCCACCGCGAGCAGGTGGGCGCGGGCCGCCCGGGCCGCGTCATCGGGCCGGTCGCGGTAGGGATACAGCTCGACGGTCACCCAGCGGTCGGGCGTGTGGGTGGCGATCGCGGTCAGCACGCCGGCGAAGTCGATGGCTCCCTCCCCCGGCACGAGGTGGTGATGGACGCGGCTGGCGGCGATGTCCTCGACATGGTAGTGCCGCGTGTGCCCCACGAGCCTCGGCACCCAGGCGGCCGGATCGTCACCCACGCAGTAGGCATGGCCCACGTCGAAGTTGAGGCCGAGCGACGGATGATCGACCCGCCCGGCGAACTCGAGATACTGCTCGAAGGTCTCGATCAGGAGCCCCGGCTCCGGTTCGACCAGCAGCGTCACGCCGCAGGCTGCCGCCACGTCGAGCACCGGCATGAGCTCCTCGTAGAAGATGTCGGTCGCCTCGCGCCGTGACTGCCCCGAGGCGAGCTCGCCCCCCGGCTCGGTCGAGATCGAGGTCGCCCCGAGCTCGGCCGCCAGTCGCAGGGCCCGCTTCGTGTGCTCGCGGCGGATGGCCCGGTAGTGAGGATCGGGGTCGGTCCAGCCGGGGTGCCAGTAGGGCTGCCGCGGGTCGGCCACGGCGTTCATCATGAAGGCGTTGATGTTGGAGATCGTGAGGCCGTGCGTCCGCACCGCCCGCCGAATCCCCTCCTTCTGCCCCTCCAAGAGCCCCGCCGGCCAGGCATGCGGCACGTCGGCCAGGAGTTCGATGCCCCCGTAGCCCGCCCCCGCGATCCGCGCCACGGCCTCCTCGACGGGCACGTCGAGATACGCATTGGAACTGAAGGCGAGACGCAGCGGCATGCGGGCGGGATCCGAAGGAGACCGAGAGTTTACCACGGCACATAGCCGCCTGATGAAACCCGGCTCATGGATACCGCAGCTCGGGGTTGCCCATGCCATCTCGCCGGACGCTCCCTTCGGGCATCCTGCCCTCCGGTCGCTCGGAGGAAACCTCGCTTCGCAACGGGCACCGATCCGCCGCAGGCGGATTGGTCGGCTGCGATCGGCCAGCAACGCCGCTCGATTGGCACGGGCAACCCCTCGCGGTCCCAGGAGTCCGGTCACGCCGTGACCGGATCACGTGCGACGTCGCGTCACTCCCGACCGGTTCCGGCGGAACCGGGCTCCTGGGCCTCATGGCCAGAGCACGAGCACGTCGTCCACCCACACGGGGCGGAGCGGGAGCCGCTCGAGCTCGGTGTAGTACATCGCCGAGGGATCGACCCCCCGCGCCTCCATCAGGGCGACGTGGCGGGCGACAGGCGGCCACTCGAGCAGCCGCGGCAGCAGGCCGCACCACACGACGGCGACGACCAGGAGGCCCGCCGTGAGCCGCAGCGCGGAGCGTGGTGCCGAGGGCGTGGGATTCACGGCTCCACCGCCTTCCGGAACAGCCAGCCGAAGGTGAGGCTCGCCATCGCCAGCGTGAGGGCGAGGTTGAGGGCCTGGCCCGTAAGGTAGAGCACGACCGGCCGGCCGCTGGCGAGCAGTGGGGCCAGTTCGCGGACGTTGGTCTCGAGCCCCATGCAGACGAAGGCCGCACAGAAGAGCCAGCCCCGGAGCTTCGCCGTGAAGCCGGTCGTCGCCCCCTCGACCCAGAGCGCCGCTTCGGGGCCGAGGCCGTGCAGCCACGAGCAGACGAGCGATGCGGCCAGGAACCCGAGGATGAACCGGGGAAACCGCTGCCAGGCCTCGCCACGAGCGTGCCGCGGGGGCGGGCCGGATCGCGGTCGATCCAGCCCGCCCAGTAGGCGGCCACGGCGAAGGCGATCAGGCCGATCATCGAGTTCTGGATCATCTTCACGGTGGCCGCCACCTCGCCCGCCTCCTTGCCGAGCGACTCGCCCGCGGCCACGACGGCGCCCGTGGCGTCGATCGTCCCACCGATCCACGCGCCTCCCAGGATCGGATCGAACCCCATGGCCCGGATCAGCGGCGGCATCGCCACCATCATGATCACGGTGAAGAACAGCGACAGGCCGATCGCAAGCGAGATCTCCTCCTTCTTGGCGCGGCAGGCGGCGCCGGTCGCGATCGCGGCCGACACGCCGCAGACCGACATGTCGGCGGAGAGGGTCATGCAGAGCGGCCGCGACGGGATCTTCAGCGTGTGGACGCCGAACAGGTAGGTCGTCACGAGCACGATCGGCGTGACGATCCAGGCGGTCATCAGGCCCGGCAGGCCGAGGGCCAAGAGCCGGCTCACGAGCACCTCGGCCCCGAACACGACCAGGCCAGTCTTGATGAAGAACTCGCCGAGGAGCGCGGGCCGAAGCCAGCGGGGCACGCCCGTCGCGTTGCCGACGAACAGGCCGACCGCGAGCGCCCAGAGCGGATACTCGAGGTTGTAGTACTTCACGAACTTCTGACTCGCGAGCACGTAGGCCAGGCAGACGAGCGCGGCCAGTACGCACCCGCCCGGGACGAACCGCCCGAGGCCGCCGCCGATCAGGAGCGTGCCCAGGCCGCCTACGAGCACGATCCAGCCCATGCCCAGGAGGATCGGCTCGACCGCGAGCCGGCCGCTCTTGTCCTGGAAGGCGGCCAGCGGCTGGTCGGTCCAGGTGCCGGGCATGCCGACGGTGGCGGCCAGCGGCGTCGGCCAGCCTTTCGGGTGCCGCTCCCGGCTGCCGGGTTCGTCCGCCGGCCGCGCCTGCCAGGTGATCGCCAGCGCGAGGATCAGCGTCCCGAGTCCGATGACCACGGCGGCGACATCTTCGTGAAGTCCCTTGCGCACCAACGAGCCTCCTCGCGAGTCCCTAGAGATACCCGCTGCGACGAGCCCGTGAAAAGTCGACTTCGGTGTTGACGCGGGCTCGGGGTTGCCCGTGCCATCTCGCCGGACGCTCCCTTCGGCCATCCTGGCCGCCGGTCGCTCGATGCTAGCTTCGCTTCGGCATCCTGCCTCCGCTCGCTAGCAACGCCGCTCGACTGGCACGGGCGACCCCTCGCAGTCCATCGCTGCGCCGCGTGACGCTAGCTGCTCGCGCTGCGGTAGCGGGCCAGCGATCGCTGAAACACCCAGCGCGAGACGACCAGGGTCGCAGCGGCCGCGATCACGGTGCCTGCCACCGGCCACCAGGCCTCGCCCGTGAGCGGCCGGGCGAGCACGCGGGCCGGCACGTTGACGACCAGCAGGATCGGGATCACGAACGTGCAGGCCGCGCGGAGCGGCCCGCCCCAGGGGCCGGCGTAGATCTCGGCCGGGTACCGGGAGAAGTTGGTGATGTAGAACCAGAAGTCGTAGAGGCTCTGGTTGCGGCCCATGTGGATGGTGGCGGCGGCGAGCATGATCACGAGCGAATAGAGGATCGCCACGCCACACACGAGCAGCACGGGATAGACGAGCCAGGCGGTCGCCGGCGGCGGCGACTCGAACCGGGGGACGGCCCAGGCGAGGAGCACGAGGCCGACGATCCCGTTGGCGAGCGCGGAGAAGTCGACCCGGTGCATCGAAAGCAGGAACTGGGCGTCCAGCGGCTTGACGAGCACGCCGTCGAGGCCGCCCGAGCGGACCATCTCCGTGAGCTCCTCGGCGCTCGGCATGAAGAACGCCTGCACGATCGAGTTGATGATCAGCCCCGTGGCCACGAAGGCGAAGAACGGCTCCCGGGTCCAGCCGGTGCCCTTGCCGATCTCGGGCGTGTAGGTGAAGACCAGGAGATAGAAGGCCAGGTTCATCGACATCCAGCCGAGGCTCGTCAGGCACTCGAGCAGGAAGTTGGCCCGGAAGGTCATGTCGCGGACCAGGCAGGCGCGGGCGAACGTGCCGAGGATCGTGAGGTAGCGGGTCATTTCAGCCCCCGAAGCCGCTGTATCGCCGCGTGCCGCGGATCCAGGCGATCCGGCAGGCGACGATCATCACGACGACCCAGGCGGCCTCCAGCACAAGCAGCCGGGCGAGCTCGGCGCCCTGCACCTTGCCCAGCCAGATGGCGGCCGGGCCGTAGGCGGTGAACTGGAAAGGCAGCCAGGCGACGAGGTCGGCCAGACTCAGGCCGGGGATCCCGGTGGGGATGCCGGCGAGCATGTCGATCGGAAACATGTGGCCCGACAGCAGGTACTGCACGAGCATGTAGCCGAAGACGATGCTCGAAACCTCCATGAACCAGAAGCCGAGCATCCCCAGCGTGGCCTCCATGAAGAAGCCGAGCAGGAACGAGAGCAGGAGCGCCGCCAGGAAGGCGGCGACCGTCGCCGCGTCGGGGGCCGGCGGGAAGAAGCCGCGGCACAGCCAGAAGACCGCGGCGAAGGGGACGAAGGCCACCGCGTAGTAGACCAGCTTGTGGGCCACCCGGGAGGCCAGCAGGAACGAGACGTAATCCACCGGCTGCACGAGAAACTTCTTGATCGAGCCGTCGCGGATGCTGCGGGCGATGCCGCCGGCCAGGCCCGGCATGCTGGAGAAGGCCCGCGAGACCATCGTCAGCAGGTAGTAGGCGACGATGTCGTTGCGGGAGTAACCGGCGATGTCGCCCCGGCTGGTGGCCGAGAACACGGCCGTCCAGAGGAACACCTACGTCACGATCGGCAGGAACCGCATCAGGGTGCCGAGCGCGAAGTCGCCCCGGTAGACGAGCCGCTCCTCGATCGAGATGGCGAGCATCGTGCCACAGATGCGCAGCGATGCCACCAGGCCGCCGCCTCGGTGCGCACCGGTCGCGTCGCTCATCGGACAGGCTCCGCTGCCGGCACCGCCTCCGCCAACGCCCGGTCCGTCCCCCTGCCCTGCCGGAAGAGTTCGGCCACGATCTCCTCCAAGGGAACGTCCTCGACCGACACGTCCCGCACACCCTCGCCGTGGAGCAGCGTCGGCAGGGCGTCGGCGATCCGGCCGCGGTCGATCCGCAGGATCACCCGCGGGCCGCGCACCTCGCAGGGGAAGCCGAGCCGTTCGATCGCGGCCTGGTCGGGCGCCTCGTCGAAATCGAGCGTCACGATCTTGTGGGTCGTAAACCGGTCGACGATCTCGGCGAGCGAACCGTCGTAGAGGATCGCGCCGTCGGT
>JBJTAA010000058.1:0-3730 GCA_046090525.1 Planctomycetota bacterium | reverse complement strand
GGCACGGTGCCGCTCGACCGCGTGCGGCTGGCCACGCCGGCGGTGTCGGCGGTCGTGCCGCTGCCCGGCGGAGGCGTGATCTCGCGGGAAGCTTTGGATGCCGCGGGCGTGCGGCGGGCGATCGCGGCCGGCGTCGCCTGGCTCCCGGCGACCCGGGTGACGGCGATCCTTGAGCGGGCGGCGGCTCCGGGGAGCGTCTCGATCGAAATGCTGACGGGCGGACACGATGCGACGATCGAAACCGAGATCGCGATCGTGGCCGCCGGGCTCGCCGACACGGTGAAGATCGAGGCCCTCGGGATTGAAACCGGGGTCGGCCGACCCTTTGTGGCGACCGCGAGCCGACTCGGCCTGGGGGCCACGCTCGCGGTTGGAGCGGGCGGGCCTCCGCCCGGCGAACTCGTGATGGCGGTCTCGCGGGAGGGCTACTGCGGCGTCGTGCGGCTCGAGGATGGGCGGGTCGACCTCGCCGCGGCCGTCGATCGGCGGGCCGTCGCCGCGGCAGGGTCGGCCGCAGCGGTCGTCGCCCGGATCCTCGCCGAGACCGCGGGCGACAGGCTCGCCGGCCTGATCCTCGAAGCGCCGCTCGCGACCGCCACCTTCCGCGGCACCCCGCCGCTCACCCGGGCCCAGGCCGTGGCCACCCCCACCGGTCGCATCCTCCGGGTCGGTGACGCGGCCGGCTACGTGGAGCCGTTTACCGGCGAGGGCATGGGCTGGGCGCTCGCATCGGCGCGGCTGTTGGACCAGGCTCTCGCGCCCGTCTGGATGGCAGCCCGCGGCGGCGCGGGCGACTTCGCCATGGCCGCCGCTCGCTACGCCCGCCTGCATGCCGGGCATTTTTCGCGACACCACGCCCGCTGCCGCCGCATTGCGCTGGCCGTGCGCCGGCCGTGGGTGGTAGGTTCCGCGGTGCGGCTGGCCCGCCTCGCCCCGGCGGTGGCCGCCCGCGTGGCGCCGCTCGTCGTCGGCACGGGATCACCGCGAAAGGCGCACGGATGAGCCTCGAAATCACTGGCATCGGGACCGCGGTGCCCGACCATGCGATCCGGCAGCGCGACGCCGCGTCGCTGGCGGTGCAGTTGGCGAACGCCGACCCCGGCCGCGAACGTGCCCTGGCGGCGCTCTACCGCCGCAGCGGCATCGAGTCACGCGGCTCGGTGCTGCTGGCCGACCCCGGCGCCGCGACGTTCGCCCAGGAGTTTTTCCCTCCCGCGGCCCCGGGCACCGGCGGCCCGACGACGGGGGAGCGCATGGCCCGCTACGCGACCGAGGCGGGCCGGCTGGCGGTGGCGGCCGCGCGGGCCGGCCTCACGGCAGCCGCCGCCGACCCGTCCGCCGTGACGCACCTCGTGACCTGCTCGTGCACCGGCTTCGCGAGCCCCGGGGTGGATATCGATCTGCTGAACGCCCTTGGGCTCTCGCCGCAGGTGGCCCGCCTGCACGTGGGCTTCATGGGCTGCCACGGCGCCTTCAACGCCCTGCGGGCGGCCGCGGCCTTCGCCACGGCCGATCCCGACGCCGTCGTCCTCACGACCTGCGTGGAACTCTGCAGCCTGCACTTCCAGTATGGCACCCTCGACGACCACGTCGTCGCCAACAGCCTGTTCGCCGACGGCGCGGCGGCGGCCGTCGCCTTGAACACCCGCGCGGGCCGGCCGGCGCCGGGGCCCTGGCGGCTGCTCGGCCAGTCGTCCGAACTGCTGCCAGGCTCCAGCGGCGACATGGGGTGGTTGATCGGCGACACCGGCTTCGAGATGACGCTCTCTCCCCGCGTGCCGGCACTCGTGGCCGAGCGGCTGCGTCCGGTCGTGGATCAGGGCCTGGCTGCCTGCGGCCTGGCCGCCGCCGACGTCGCGAGTTGGGCGGTGCATCCCGGCGGCCCGCGGATCCTGGCCGGCGTCGAGCAGGCGCTGGGCCTGCCCGCGGACGCGCTCGCCGTGTCCCGCAGCGTGCTCGCCAGCCACGGCAACATGTCGAGCGCCACCATCCTCTTCATCCTCGATCGACTCGCCCGCGAGGCGCCGCCGGGCCCGTGCGTCGCCCTGGCGTTCGGGCCGGGCCTGACGGTCGAACTGGCGGTGCTCGAGCGGACAGATCGACCGGCCGCCCCCGTCATCGACCCCGCCCCGAGACGCCCGAAGTGAACACCTCCCCGCCGGGGCCGCTCGTGGCCCGCTCCTCAGGCATCCTGCTCCATCCCACGTCGCTGCCGGGCCGGTTTGGAATCGGTGAGATCGGCCCCGCGGCCCACCGCTGGCTCGAGCGGCTCGCGGCGATGGGGCAGCGGCAGTGGCAGGTGCTGCCCCTGGGACCGACCGGCTACGGCGATTCCCCCTACCAGACGCTCTCGACCTTCGCCGGCAATCCGCTCGTGATCTCCTTCGACCTGCTCCGCGACGACGGGCTCGTCGACGGCGACCGGCTCGACGCGCTGCCGGCGCTGCCTGACGAGCGGGTCGCCTTCGGCGACGTGATCGCCGCGCGACTCACGCTCTTGCACGACGTGGCGGCCGCCTTTCCGCGCCGCGCCGCGCCCCACCTGCACGAGGGCTTCACGCGGTTCGTCGACGAGAACCGCTGGTGGCTCGACGACTACGCCCTGTTCGTGTCGCTCAAGGCCCGGTTCGACGGCCGCGCCTGGACCGACTGGCCGGCCGATGTCGCGGGCCGCGAACCGGGCGTGCTGGCCGCCGCACGGCGCGACCTGGCCGACGGCATCGCCCATGCCCGGATCGGGCAGTTCCTGTTCCACGATCACTGGCGGCGGCTGCGGGACCGGGCCGCCGAGCTCGGCATCACGATCATCGGCGACCTGCCGATCTTCGTCGCCCAGGACAGCGCCGACGTCTGGTGTCGGCCGGAGCTGTTCGCGCTCGCCGCCGACGGGCGGCCCACCGTCGTCGCCGGGGTGCCCCCCGACTACTTCTCCCAGACGGGCCAACTGTGGGGCAATCCGCTCTACCGCTGGGACGTGCACGCGGCCGAGGGCTACGCCTGGTGGATCGCCCGCCTCCGGCAGACCTTCGCACTCGTGGACGTGCTGCGGATCGACCACTTCCGCGGCTTCGCGGCCTACTGGGAGATTCCCGCCGGCGAACCGACCGCCGAACACGGCCGCTGGGTGCCGGGGCCGGGCCGGGCGCTGTTCGACGCCGCGGCCGCCGCGCTCGGGCCGCGGCCGATCATCGCCGAGGATCTCGGCGTGATCACGCCCGATGTCGACGCCCTGCGCGACGCCCTCGGGTTTCCGGGCATGCGGATCCTGCAGTTCGCCTTCGGCGGCGAGACCGCGGAACCCGAGCTTCCGGATCGCTATCCCGCCAACTCCGTCGTCTACACCGGCACCCACGACAACGACACGACGGTGGGCTGGTATGCGAGCGAGCCCGGTCAGGACTCGACCCGCACTGCCGAGGTGATCGAAGCCGAGCGGCACCGGGTGCGCACCTACCTGTCCTGCGACGGTTCCCAGATCAACTGGGACCTGATCGCGCTGGCCATGCGCACGCCCGCGAACACCGCCATCTGCCCGCTCCAGGACGTGCTCGGCCTCGGCTCCGAGGCCCGCATGAACGTGCCGGGGCGGCCGTGGGGCAACTGGCAGTGGCGGTTTCGCTGGGACGAGCTCCGCCCCGAGGCCGAGGAGCGGCTCGCGCACCTCACGCGCTCGGCCGGCCGGGCGTGACCCGGTCACGGAGTGACCCCAGGAGCCCGGTTCCTCCGGAAC
>JBJTAA010000057.1:0-2903 GCA_046090525.1 Planctomycetota bacterium | reverse complement strand
GGGCACGATGCCGACGTTTTGAATCATGCCCACGCCGCCCCGGTCGGCCACGCCCTGGATCGTGCCACACCACTGGATCGACTCGGGGCTTGACCCACGGGCGATCAGCCAGGTGGCCGCCGGCAGGAACCCCGACTTGCCACGGATCTCCCGCATCAGCCGCCGGCACCCGTCGAGGCTGCCGAGGCAGGGGAACACGATCGCGTCGAGTTCGTCACGGAACGCCCGGAACTTCGTCCGGGCGTGGACGTCGATCACCGCCTCGTTCCAGGCCACGAACCGGTAGCCGGGGGGCAGGGCAGGGGCCGTTCGGGGGAGGGCCAGGTCGGCCTCCATGCGGAACCGCTTGAAATAGTTCGACGCCACGGGACACCTCCGCCCGGGATTGCGTGCGACACCACCCTCGGTCGCTCTGACCTTAAGAATGCGCTGCGAAATGGTCAACGCGCCGGTGGCCGGATCGGGTTGTACCGGCCGTGGCGGTCGGGGTATTCTCAATGTTTTGATTCCCCAAAAAATGCTTTTTGACGCCTCAAAAAAGTCCTGGGCCCGCTGGCTCGTGGCCCTGGCCGCCCTGGCCGGCCAGGCGGGCTGTTCGGGGCCGGGGCCGGCGCATGACCCGGCGGCCGGTGCCGACGGGAGGGGCGAGCGGACACTGCCCCGCGTGGTGGCGACGACGACGATCGTGGCCGACCTCGTGCGGCAGGTGGCGGGGGATCGCGTGCATGTCGACTGCCTGCTCGCTGCGGGCATCGACCCGCATTCCTATAAGGCCACGCCCCGCGACGCCGAGCGGCTGCTGGAAGCCGACCTCGTGGTGGCCTCGGGGCTGCACCTCGAGGGGCGGCTGGCCGCGCTGCTCGAGCGGCTCGGTGAGCGGGTGCCCCTCTTGGCCGTGGCCGACCGCCTGCCGAAGTCGCAACTGCTCGAGGCCGACGCCGGCATCCCCGACCCGCATGTCTGGTTCGACGCCGGGCTCTGGAGCCTCGCGCCCGCCGAGGTTGCCCGGGCGCTGGCGGGCATCGATCCAGCCGGCGGCGAGCACTATCGCGCGCGGGCCGAGGCCTATTCCGCGCGGCTCACGTCGCTCGATGCGGTCATCCGGAAGCGGATCGCCTCCATCCCGGAGCCACGCCGCGTGCTCGTGACGGCCCACGACGCCTTCCGCTACTTCGGCCGCGCCTATGGGATCGAGGTGGTCGGCGTGCAGGGTACGAACACCACCGCGGAGGCCGGGCTCGGCGACATCAATCGGCTGGTCGCGCTCGTGGTCGACCGAAAGATTCCCGCGGTGTTCGTTGAGACGAGCGTGGCCGACCGCAACGTCGCGGCGCTCGTGGAGGGGGCGGCGGCCCGCGGTCAGCCGCTCGTGCTCGGGGGGCGGCTGTACTCCGACTCGCTTGGCGGGCCCGGCACCGACGCCGCGACGCTCGAAGGCGCGCTCTTGGCCAACGTGGAGACGATCGTCGTGGCCCTCGTGCCAGGCGGAGAGGAGCCGGCCCCATGACCGCACAGCCCGCTCCGCCGCTCGTCGAGTTTCACGACCTGACGGTCGCCTACGGCCGCCGGCCCGTGCTGTGGAATGTGGACCTCGCGATCGCCGAGCCCTGTCTCTTCGGCATCATCGGCCCCAACGGCGCGGGCAAGAGCACGCTCCTCAAGGCGGCTCTCGGCCTTGTGCCTGCGGTGGGCGGCTACGTGCGGTTCTTCGGGGCTCCCCTGCCGCGGGTCCGCGGGCGGGTGGGCTACGTGCCGCAGCGGGAGACGGTGGACTGGGACTTTCCCGTCAGCGTGCTCGACGTCGTGCTGATGGGCACCTACGGCCGGCTCGGCTGGCTCGCGCGGCCACGGAAGAAGGAGCGGGAGCTGGCCCGGGACTGCCTGGCCCGCGTCGGCCTGGCCGACTTCGCCGGCCGCCAGATCGGGCGGCTCTCGGGGGGGCAGCAGCAGCGGGTGTTCCTGGCGCGGGCCCTCGCCCAGCAGTCCGACATCTACCTCTTCGACGAGCCGCTCGCGGGCGTGGATGCCCGGTCGCAGGAGCGGATCTTCGCCGTGCTCGCCGAACTGCGGGATTCCGGCAAGCTGGTGATGGTCGTGCACCATGACCTGCGGACGGCGGTCGAGTGGTTCGACCGCGTGGCCCTGATCGACATGCGGCTGGTGGCGACGGGCCCCACGGCCGATGTGCTCACGCCCGACAACCTCCGCCGCACCTACGCCGGCCGGATCGAGCTGCTCGACGAACTCGGCCGGGCCGTTGCCGAACGGGGCCGCACGGCATGAACGGATCGGTCGTCGATCTTCGCGGATCGGGGCTGCCCCGGCCACGTCTCCGGACGTTCGCTCCGGCCGTCCCGGCCTCCGCTCACTGCGTGTCCGCATCGCTCCGCCATCCATGGCTCCGCTTGCTTCCACAGCCCGGCGACATGGCCGGGGCACCCCCTCCCGAAACCGTGCACCGATGAACTTCCCGGCAGGAGCCATGAACGATGCCGCCCTGCCGCCGGCCCTGCTCGCGGCGTGGTCCGCCGCGGGGCCGCTCGCCTACAACACGCTCGTGGTGCTCGTCGGCGTGGCGGCCGTGGGCTTCGCCGCCGGCGTGATCGGCGCGGTCGCGCTGCTCCGCAAGCGGCCGCTGGTGGGCGACGCGGCTGCCCATGCCACGCTCGTGGGCGTGGGCCTCGCGTTCCTGGCCACCGGCCGCCGCGACCTGCCGACGCTCCTGGCCGGTGCGCTCGTGTCGGCGCTGGCGGCACTCGTCGTGCTCGTCTTCCTGCGGCGCCGCACCCGCACCCGCGACGACGCGGCCACGGCGCTCGTGCTCAGCGTGTCGTTTGGCCTCGGGATCGTGCTCCTCTCGGGGCTCTCGGCCCGGGGCGTGCCGGGGGCCGGCGGGCTCGAGC
>JBJTAA010000056.1:0-3309 GCA_046090525.1 Planctomycetota bacterium | reverse complement strand
GTACGTACTCGCAAAGTCCGAAGGTTCCGAGCATGTGCCCGGCCGGCGAACCAATCCGGCCAACCACTCCCGCACGCGCGGGGTTGTCCGTGCCCCGTCGCCAGTCGCTGGCTCCAGGGCACGGACAAGCCCTCGCAGTCCAACGGGCGTCTCACTCGCCGCTCGGCGGCTCGTACTCGAAGTCCTTCCACTTCATGGCCCGGCGGAAGGGCTCGATCCGGAGCACCACCTCACCGTCGTGGAAGATCCGCACCGTGCCGCTCGTCTCGCTCACCGCCACCGCCACGCTCTTGGTGCGGCGGGTGATCGCGGCCGCGGCCCAGTGCCGGGCCCCCAGGCCCTTGGCGACCGAGACGTTCTCGGCGGAGGCGTCGATGTAGCGGGCGGCCGCCTCGACCGTCCCATCGGCGCCGATCACGAAGGCACCGTCGAGCTGGGCGATCTCCTTGATGCCCTCGCGAACACGGGGATCGGTCAGCTTCCGCTCGGCGCGGCCGTAGCCCCGCACGGGATCGAAGCCGGCCGAGTGGCTGGCCTGGATCACCTTGCGGGTGTCGCCCACCACGAACAGCGTGCCCACCGGCTTGCCCTCCCGGCCCTCACGGCCGATCTCGAGCGCCAGGTCCACCACCAGCTTGAGCGTCTCGAGCGGCACCTTGGTCTCCAGGTTCCGCAGGTCGCGCACGGTGAGTTGCCCCAGGTGCTCGGCCAGCCGCAGCAGGCTCACCGAGTCGGTCGTGCCCGCCTCGAAGCCGCTGTAGACCGCCACCACCTGCGCCTCGGGCGCCACGAACTCCGCGGCCACGCACTCGAGCAGGGCCTGGGCGAGCCGCTCGTGAACCGGCAGGCCGGCGACGTCGAGCACCACCTGGCGGAGCCCATGCTCGGCGGCGCCGGCCAGCTGCGCCTCGTCGTCGGCGGCGACGAGGAGCGGCACCGACGCCGTCAGATCCCGCAACCGCTGCCAGTCGAGCCGCTCGTCCACCAGCACGAGGATCGCCTCGGCCGACGTGGCCTCGTACAGCCGCAGGGCCGCCTCGAGGAGCCGCTCGACCTGGGGAATCTGATCGCCTGGGGACATGTGCCGCTCCACGCGCGGGCCTGCCGGCGCGGGAGACGACGCGAATCCGGCCGCCGTCCGGCCGTCGCGCATGCCACGCGACGGGCCCGCGGGGGAAGCGTACGACGGCCGCCGCGGGCGTTCAAGGAGCCCGGCGTCAGCGCCGGGCCGGTTCTTCCGCGTCGGGCTTCTCGGCCATCACGGGCGGCTGCTCGGCCGCCTTCATCGGGCCGTGGTAGGCCGCGATTCCCCCCGGCAGCACCACGCCCCAGGCCCGCTCCTGATAGGTGTTCAGCGCGTGCAGGGCATGGCCCGGGGGGCCAATCTTCCACTCGCGGGACGGCTCCTGCGAGAGGGTGCGGCAGAGGAACTCGGCGGCGGCCACCACGCGCGGCTCGTAGAGCCGCTCCTGGTCGAGGGACGACACCAGCCACTCGAGGATTTGGCCGGTGGTCTGAATCTTGCGATCGACGTCGTCCTCGCGGTCGGCCGCGTACTTGAACCACTCGGTGCTGAACGAGCCGTCACGGTTCTGGAGCTTGGAGAGCGTGAAGTTCTGGAAGTCGCGGACGTACCGGTCGGCCCGCAGATAGACGCCGTCGAGTTGCCCGGTGAGCCGCAGCCGCCGCTGGCAGCCGTAGGCCAGGCCGAACAGGCGGTGCGTGCCCCCGCAGGGCGCGCCCCGGATCGGCTGCACGATCTCCTCCTCGACGAGCCTGGCCAGCGACCACTTCTCGCCGTCGCGGCTGGTCCAGGTGGCATCGGTCGGGAGGTAGTGGGCCAGGGCGATCAGGGAGAAGGTAAGTTCCGTGGCGGGCTTGCAGGCCAGCTTCTCCTCCTCGATCAGGTCGGCCACGGTGAACTTCCGGCCGTCGACGCTGATCGGCGAACTGGCCGCCACGCGGCACTGGGCCAGGATGGCCAGGTACTGGGCCGAGTGCCCCTGCACGCCGAAGTAGCCCTTGAGGGCCACGAGCCGGCCGTCGCTCGTCGACAGCATGGTCTGGCCGCGGCACTTGCCCCCCATGTTCGACCAGCCGATGGCGCTGACGAGGTCGCCGGCGGGCCCGCCCACGCGGACCTGTGTCGGGATGCCGAAGGCGATGAAGCCGTGCATCACCTCCCAGGGCGTGTGCTCCGCGGTGTTGAGCGGTCGCCGCTGGTAGATCTTGAGGGTCTGGTCGATCTGCCTGCGGAGCCGCTCGAACCGGGGCGTCCGAGGGGCCGGCATGCCGGTCGGCTGCAACCGCGTGACCACCAGCGGCAGCGTCTGCCGGCCGCTGGCCGACGGCGACACGGTGACCGTGGCCGGGGGCGGGGCCGGCTTGGGGCGATAGTCGACGTCGGCCGCATCGGTGAGGATCTTCCGGGCCGCCGAGCCGGCAGCCGACGCGAAACCGGTGGCGTCGCGCCAACTGGGCAAGTTGGCCGCGGTGGCAGCGGGCTTCGAGCGTTTGCCGGCCGCCGCATCCGGAGGGCCTGCCTTGCGGGCCTCCGCCGCCAGCCGCTCCACGTCGTCCTCGCCGGGCGGCTGCGGCAGGGGGATGAACGCAGGCGGAGTCTCCGGCTTGGCGCGAAACACGCTTTCCAGGAACCGAGCTCCGCGGCCCCGTGCCGGCGGCGCACCTTCGAGCGGCAGGTGTGCCAGGGCCCCGGCTGCGAGGCAGGCGACGACGATCGCGGCCAGCCGTCCCCGGAGGCCCGACTTGCGCGAAGGCGGAGTCTGGGCAGGATGGCCGGCAGCGGGCATCGAGTTCGACGCTCTGAGGACGGAGTCACACGACACGACTCCGGGTGTATCGGCACCGCGGGGGTGGGACCACGATCGGACCGTCGTTTCCCCGAGGGTTGCGGCAGCCCACCCCGCTGACACAGGCCGCCCCGTTTACCAGCCGTCGGGAAGCTGCGTCGCCGTCGAGCCGGGCGCAGCATCAACGCCAGGGAGGCGATGTGGTCGGCGCGGTTTCCGCAGGATCCCGGAGGCCGGCCGGATTGGTTCGCCGGTCGCGGACATGCTCGTCGCTGACCAGCCGTGCGCAGCATCAACGCCAGGGATGGCCATGTGGTCGGCGCGGTTTCCGCAGGCTCCCTCAGGCCGGCCGGATTGGTTCGCCGGTCGCGGACATGCTCGTCGCCTTCGGACTTTGCGAGTACCTACCCGATCGGAGTGGCCACGTGCATGCTGCGCAAAGGTCCTCGGCTCCTGCGCGTGCCCCCGACCGGCTCCTCAGCATCGGGGATGACGCTGC